>JBNGDZ010000017.1:15321-21236 GCA_049975765.1 Armatimonadota bacterium | reverse complement strand
GAATTTTGCGTTCAAGGCGCCGAAGCACAGCCGGAAGTACGACAACCTGTTTTTCACCGGTGGGTCGGTGAACCCGGGCGGCGGCATGCCGATGGTCGTTCTGTGCGGGCAGAACGTGGCGAAGGCGGTCCAGGAATGGGATCGGTAGTTGTCTTTGCCATTGCGGGTATTTGCCTGCTGGCGGGCCTGCTGGGCTTGCTCCTCCGCCGCTGCGAGCTGCGACTGAAGCTCCTCTATTCTGTCCTGCTGATCGCCGAGAGCGGCCTGACGCGCCTCCTCGACCCGACCCTCGGCCTCAGCGAGCCGGGATCGCAGCTCGTTGATCGTCTCCTGCTGCTCGGCTTCGGCAGCCTGGCGGGCCTGCTCGACGCGGGTCTCCGCCGCGTCGAGTTGGCGCTGTAGCTTCTCGACGGTGGCCTGTTGCTCGGCCAGGGCCTGCTCGCGAGCCTCGGCCACGCGCCGGTCGGCGTCCTCCACCTGCGCCTCCATCCGCTCCAGGTCGGCCTGGAACTCGGCGCGCGCCTCCTCCCGGGCGGTCTCAATGCGGCCCTCAGCCTCCTCGAGACGCTCGGCTAGGCGTCTCACCTCCGCCTCGAGGTCCTGTTGCTCGGCGGTCAGCGCAGTCTCCCGACCCTTGATGTCGCGCAGGTTTCGGATCACTGCGAAGACCCCGCTGGTGTCTTCCTCCGGCTCCTCCAGCGCCATCATCGCGAACGCGGCGGGGAAGCGCCGCCCGCTTTGCGTGGTGATGGTGAGCTCGAAGTTGACACGCTCGCCGCCGTCGATACACTCAGTCAGGTGCTGCTCGAGCATCCCGCGATCCTCGGCGCGCGCCAGGCGAAGGACGTTTGACCCCACCAGCTCATCCCGGTCGCTGTCCACCATCTCGGCGAGCGAGAGGCTGACCCAGGTCAGGGTTCCATCGCGGTCTATGGCCGCCATGCCGTCACCCATCATCTTCTCCGCGAGGGCACGGTAGGGCTGGCGGCTTTCGACCAGCTCGGCCTCGGACAGGCGGAACTCGGTGACCTCCTCCCCGATGGCGACTGCTCCGGTCACCTCGCCCCGGGCATCGTGCACTGGAGAGAGATGGGAGGAGATGATGACCTCGTGGCCGCGTCCCGTCAGCCACGGCATCTCGGCGTCGACATGCTCTCCCCTCTCGACCACCGACTTGAATGCCATCAGCGCTCTGGGGAGGGCTCGCACCGGGATGAGCATGTCGAAGAAGACCTGCCCGAGCACCTGCTGACGAGGATGGCCGGTGATCTCCTCACAGCGCTGGTTGAAGAAGATGATGCGGCCGTCGAGATCCAGGCCGAGCATCATCACGTCCGCCTCGTCAGCAAAGGGCTCGGCCGGGGCCTGCTCCACCTCAGGCTCCTCCTCCACCTCCTCCCTCTCTGTGAGCAGCGAGGCCAGGAGCATGCCCAGCCCGAAGAAGATGGCGAGGGCCGCGATGCGCCCGTAAAGCTCCTGTGGGGGGACCTTGAGGATGAGGACGTCCTTGAACTCGCCCCCGCCGAGCAGAACGGTGTCGATCAGGGCGTCCAGGACCCACGCGAAGATGCCTGCCACCACGGAGAGGCCGATGATTGCTGACTGCGATCTCACGGCAGTGTCTCACCTCCCCGATGCAACGTTCTCCGGGCCGGGCGCCGATGTCCGTACAGCAAGCCCCCGCGGGGTTCCGCGTCCTGCATATCTGGACCTGCGATGAGCGCGCAGACCATCACGCTGATCGCTACTGGCCACCACGTGGAAGTCCCCTGTTCCGCCAGTGCGTGCGGAGCCGCTCAGACGCCCCCCTGCGGCGAGTCACAGCAGCCGCCATCATTCCCCATCTATCTGCTAACCATGCCCACTCTTATGCAAGTTTACACGGGCAGCGCTCTCGTATCAACCACTATCCGCGCGTCCGGACGGCAAGCTACGGGGCTGGGATTACTCGCTCATGCTCCCTACGAGCCAGCTCAGGGGACGAACGTGCTCCGGGTCATGCGACCGGAGTCCTTCGCCCTCGGAGGCCAAGACACGATGCGGAGCCCCAGGACCGTGCCGCGACGTGCCTGTTGCCACATGGGTGATGTCTGGCTGTTGAGGTGAGGCCCGCGGCCTTTTCCTCGCGCACCCAGTCCTGGACGTACACGCGGCCGGTGGGCGTAGCCCTCTGGTTGGTGCACCTGCCCGCCCGGGATGAGGACTTGCGCCTGCAGCGGCTCACGCCGTAGATACGCCACGACTCCCTGCTGATCACCAGCGAACCGGCCTTCCGGCCCCCCGACGGACGCCTGCGTCAGCGGCAGCCGGCCCGGGACAGGCCCCGCTGGCCTACTTGGACTGCAGCACATCGACGCCGCCGATGGAGATGCTCCCGCTCTGCCAGTGCAGGAGCGGCGCGAGGGTCATCTCATGCTCCCCCGGCTCCAGATCGACGGCCACGGCGGTTCGCACCGGGAACTGCTCGGTACCGCGCGTCTCCACTGGGGGGTACTCGTTGCCATCGATGGTCACGCGCACGAGATGGCCGTCGGGTCGCCGGCCGTGAAGCAGAACCACGCCCGTCCCCGTGAAATGCACCGACGCCGTTGCGGACTCGCGGCCGAGAACACGGACGCCCCGCTCATCCTCCACTCGCTCCCACTCGCCCTCCAGCTCGAAGGCGGCATCATCGACCGAGACGAGGCGCGTTGCGGCCGCCTCGGCCCGAGCCACCTCCTCCGGGTCGAGGGGCACCTGCGAGATGCGGTTCCAGGAGCCGGCGAGATCGACCCCGCAGCCGCGCCCGATGTGCTTCTCGCCCGCCACGCGTACGAGATGCCCGCAGGCCAGCCGGTTGGGCAGCCACTGAGCCAGGTCGTCCCACGCCACCGCTGCGGCGAGGTGACCGTCCGGACCTTCGGCCGCCGCGATGAACAGGTCCTCCAGCAGCTCCACCACCGAGGGCCGCGTGCCGCGCAGCCCGATCGGCGCCGGCTCCGACCACTCCCCCCCTCCATCGCGCGAGACGCACTGCACGATCTCGTCGCTTCCGGCTCTCTGCGCCAGGGCCAGCCATCGGCCGTCGCGCACGACGGTGAGCGCAGGCTCGGCGAGCGCCTCCGGCAGCTCCGAGACCGCCTCCCAGCTCGCGCCACCGTCGGTGGAGCGGAGCACGAGGGCTGAGGGACCGCCGTCGTCATCGGCCGCAGTCAGAGGCAGCAGCCACGTGTCCCGGTCGGCGCTCACCGGCGGCGCGCTGGTGCGAGCCGCCGCGTAGCCCGCGGGCAGGCTCAGCGCCACTGCCGGCTCCCATGATGTTCCGCCGTCGTCCGACCGTGTCACATATGCGGTGGCGTCGCCTGCTGCGCCGGCGCTGAAGCAGAGCAGAATCGTGCCGTCCCGAGCGGCGTCGAGAGCCACGCCGGAGGCGGGACCGTCGCACTCCGCGATGGTGAACGGCTCGCCCCAGCGAGTGCCGACGCCATCGGAGCGCAGTCCCACGACCGCGTACCCTGATGCGGTGCGCGCGGGAAAGGCCGCCAGCAGAGGCCAATCGTCCGGGCGCACCAGCGGCGACCGTCCCTGGGCCAGCGCGCCGCGGACCCGGATGACCGCCGGCCGCTCCAGGACCTCTCGCACCTGCGGGGGCGTCGCCTCGGCCTCCGTGAGCTCCGCCGGCTCCGGGAAGGTGGGGGCTGAGGCCGGCGCCTCTGGCGGGTCGGCGCCGGGCTCAGGGCGCGTCAGCCGGATGACATTCCCTCTCATGCCGCAGGCCAGGGAGGCGATGGTGCCGGGCGCCACCTCCGCCATCACCGGGTAGTAGCCCAACTCGATGTCCTGCGTCACCCACGTCCGAGCGCCGTCGTAGCTGAACGCCGTCCCGGCGTTGACCGCGAAGACCACCACGCCGGTCTGAGTCTCCAAGAGGTACGGCGCGGTGCTGCGCGTCCTCGTGAAGTCCAGCGGCATCTCCTCCGGCTCTGACCAGACCTGGCCGTCCTCGGACGTGCACCACATGGTGGGGCCCAGACGGTACGGATGGGTGGTGCCGGGGGTGATGGGCACCTCCGTGCGCATGACGCACACCCATCGGCCACCTGAGAGGCGCAGAATCGCTGGCTCCACGTAGGAGATGCGACGCTCCGGATCGAAGGCCACCGTCACGTAGTCGCCCCAGGTCCGGCCGCCATCGCTGGACCACACCAGGCCGGCCTCCGGCGGCGGGCGCCCGTCATGGCCGACCGTGGCCACGGCCTGGTAGAGCCGGCCGTCCGGGGCCAGATGCGCCGGGACCGTCACCGAGGAGCTGCCGGCCACCTGTGGCATCCCCTCCGGCGCCCAGCCTCCATGTGGGCTGCCCCAGCGCACCGGATCGCTCCACGTCACGCCACCATCGTCGGAGGTCGTGGCGTAGTTGATGACGCCGCGGGTGCCGAAGGCCACAAGCTGCACCCAGAAGGTCGCCAGAAGGCGCCCTCCCGGGAGTTGTGTGACGTAGCAGTGGCGGTCGTCGATGGGCGTATCCACGAACAGCCGCCGGGAGGTCCAGCTCTCGCCCATGTCATCGGACCAGGCGCACCACAGCCTGCCCGAGCCGGGCATCGCAGCCCATGGGGGCGTCCCGTGCTGATTCTCCTCGATGAACACGGTGAACAGGCGGCCGTCGTCCATGGCCAGCAGGCTGGGGAACTCGAACATGCTGCGGTTCCGGCCCGTGGGTGGGCAAACCTGGAACTCGGAGATGACCTCGAACTCCCGCGCCGGCGGCTGACGCTCCACCTTGTCCTGCACGGCCCACTCCCCTTTCACATCCGGCGGCCCCACGGCGACCCACTCGCTGAGGGCCTCGTCGTCGAATGAGTCTTCGAACAGCGTCGAGCCGTCCCGAGGCGAACGCACCTCGAAATCATCGAACTCGGCCAGCGCGGGGTCGAAGACCGTCACGCCGACCGCCCCGGTCTTCAGCTCGTCGAAGCCGCCCCCCTCGTACATCAGCGCCCCGTCGATCCACACCCGCACCTCCGGGCCGACGGCTCGCAGCCGGACGTGATACCACTCATTCGGTCGCGAATCGAAGGGCACGTGGCGCGTGGTGGCGTAGTCGGAGACGCCGTCAATGACCCTCTCGACCCGGAAGTCCTCCTGGCCCGAGCGCAGCACCAGGCGGTAGAGGTTGCGGTCATCCTGGTATCGGAACACCAGGCCGAAGTGCGTCACGCCCGGCGACCGTCGCAGCTCAGCGGTGATCTCCAGATCCTCGAAGCTGCGCTCCGCGACCACACAGGCGTGATAGCCGCGCTCGGGGCCGTGGCTCCGCGGATAGAGCACGCCGTCGCCCTCCGCCGGGGCGGCGCGGCAGACGGCGGCGAGACACAGCGCGATGCAGGTCCAGTGATGCCAGCTCAGGTGTCTCCGCTCTGCTCTCTCAGCATGGGCAGGTTCCACCAGGTGGTCTCGGCTGTGGCTGAGCGTGAGGCTCGTGGCCCGAAGGATGGCGGCGTCTCTCGCGGTGGTCACCGACTCTACTTACGCCTGGCCAGACTGACCGTGCCGTAGATGCCGCCGTTCGCGCTGGTGTCGCTGACGCGAACCGCGATCAGATTCTGCTCGCCGACTCTCACGAGATCGCGCGGCACCTCCACCGCGAACGGCTCGTCCCAGCCATCGTGCTCGCCTATCTCTTCGCCGTTGAGGTAGACTCGTGCCGCGGCGTCCACGCCACCGAAGCCCAGCAGGAGAGGCTCGGCCACGTCATCCTCGGTGATCTCCACCGGGAGTCGGTACCAGGCGATGCCGTCATAGTCCTCGTAGCCCTGGCGCTCCCAGTAGTCGCCGACGCGTATTCGTGCCCAGTCGCTGTCATCGAAGTCGGGCGCGAACCACTGCTGCTCGACGCCCAGGTTCTCGGGGTCGAGCGCGAACCTCCATTGCAT
>JBNGDZ010000017.1:0-15311 GCA_049975765.1 Armatimonadota bacterium | reverse complement strand
GCTCACGGACCTCCTCGCCGACAGGCACCGGCGGCGGCTCGGCCAGCTCGCGGGCGCGGCGCAGGTCAAAGCGCCAGTGGTAGGAGCCGGCGGAGCAGATGCCCTCCCACTTGCGGCGATCGCGCGTGATCTCGTCATGCAGCGCCTCCAGCGCCTCCAGGGCCTCCACCGCCATACGGTGCCGCTCCTCGCCGGGATCCTGCTCGAGCGCGCGGTCGCGCAGGTCGAGGTACTCGATGAAGCGCTCGGCGTACTCCTGGGAGGCCGCGACCTTCCGCAGACGCGCGGAGACCAGCCGGTCGTCGGCCGCCAGCCGCTGCGCCTCCTCCAGCCGGTCACGCAGCCGGGCGACCAGCTCGTCGGTGAAGATCACGCGGGGGTCCCGGCCCACCAGCGAGCAGGTGCAGGTGTGCAGGTCGGTCTCTCCGATGGCGTTGATCAGCGTGGTGTAGTACTGCGCCATCGGCTCGCGTGCAGGGCCGAAGAACTTCTCGTAGAGCTCGGCCAGCAGGGCGTCAACGTCCGCGTCGGCGTCCCAGAGCAGCTTCGCACCGATGTAGTAGCTCAGGAAGGTGTTCCAGACCTGGCCATACTGCGTGTACAGCCCCCGGCAGCCGAGCTCCCGGAAGTAGGGGATGTCCTCGCGGATGGCGCTGACGAGCTGCCACGGGAAGTGCCGATTCCCGTCGCTGTGGTAGTACTCGTAGAAGTAGACGTCCGGGATCAGCCGCTGCCAGTCCTGCAGGAGCCGATTGTACTCCACGTTCAGCGGGCAGGTCGGGTCATTGACCGGATGGACATTGCAGTACTCCGTGTAGTGGCACAGCACCAGCGACAGCGCGGGATGCGCCCGCAGCGAATCGTCCTTCGGCGGGCGGTTGTAGACGTGGTAGGCGCCGGCGAGGATGCGGGCGTCGGGGTGGGTCCTGGTCAGCTCCTCCGCGACGCGGTTGTAGAACACGAGCGTGCGGCGCGACATGCTCTGGTCGCGCGGCACCTCGCCCTCGTCGTCGAGCGCCGTGCACCCGGAGCACTCGCAGTAGTAGCTGCCGTCGGTGTAGGAGAGGCTGACCATGTCCACGTCCGGCTCGGCGTCCAGCAGCGCCGCCATGTTCGCGGCGGTGCGATTCACGACCTCGGGGTTGGAGACGCAGGGTTTGGAGTCCCGGTCGCCGATGCGCCGACCGTCCTGGAGCGCGAACCACTCGGGGTGCTCGTCGAAGTAGTCCTCGGCGTTCATGAAGCGATACTGCGAGTGGTAGATCCCCGGCTGCACGTTGAAGCCCCTGCCGATGCCACCGGCGCTGCCGTTGCACTTGTTGCGGTAGCTCCACTCGTCATGCCCGATCCAGCGCATGGCGAAGTCCGGCCGCTGCATCTCATCGAGCTCCGGCACGATGACATCGGAGGCCTCCGGGACGACCTCCCCGATGCGACCGGGCATGTACCAGCGCACACCGAGCCGCTCCAGCAGCTCGCAGGCCCCGTAGAGCGTTGCGAAGTCATCCTCGCCGCGTATGAGGATGTCGCGGCCATCGGTCCTGAGCTCGAAGCCGGCGGTGCCCGCGGGCGGGTCGGTGTAGCTGTGCCCGCCCACCGCGCCGATGAGCACGCGATTGCCCGCGGCCTCGGCCACGCCGCGCACGATGGGCAGATACGCGCCGCTCATACGCTGGATGTGGAGCTGCAGATCCCGGGCCGCCGTCTCCTCGCGCACCGTCGGCTCGGCCGGGAGGACGAGCGTCGCCGCCGGTCGGCCGTCGCTCGCCAGCACTCGCTCGGGCGCCTCGACCACCTCCACCTGCAAGTCGGCCACCTCCAGATCCGCGATCGACTCCTGCAGCGCCGCCAGAGCCGCGTCGTTGGCCCGATCAGCGAACTCCCACAGGGCCAGGTCGAAGCTCGTCCTGCCAGGCATGACCTCAAGCTCGGTCTCGACCTGGTAGTCGCTCACGTTCAGCATCGCGCGGGAGATCTGCCGGGGGTCGAAGAGCATCGCGCAGGGCCCGGAGGACTCGTCGGGCAGGTCGGCCTCGTCGAAGTGCTCATCCATGTAGAAGGCCCAGCACTCGCCGGGGGCCAGCAGCCCTCGTGCGCCGGCCTGGAGCTCACGCTGCGCGGTCACGACCCGGCGCTCGCGGGGCTCTGCGAAGCTGGAGGGGAAGCAGCGCAGACTCAGCGCCAGGCTGTCGATCACGTCCTCGGAGGTGACCTCGCCGTGCACGGTCAGGTGGTCGTCGCCGTCCCTGCCGACGACCAGCACGCCGACCGTGAGGCCCGGCGGCCGCCAGGTGAGGCGGTAGCCGGTCGCCCCGTCCCAGGTGAGGCGCTCGATGGTCGCCCTGTAGGCGCCGACCGAGGCGCCGTCAACCAGGATGTCGAGGAAGCCCCCGGAGTAGAAGTTGCAGGAGGTGGGCCGGGTCATGCCCACGCCGAGGCCACCCTCCCGCGGCGAGACCTCGATCATCTGCGGATGGGCCTCCCGCTCGACGCAGACGTGGTAGGTCAGGGCGTACGAGGGATCGGTGTTCTCGAAGCTGAGCGGCGGCCAGCGCAGCGACGCATGGCCGTCGTGCATGCCGCCCTCGATGACGTAGGGCTCCCCCGGCCCGAGGTCCTCGACCCTCTGCGGCTGGCCGGCTGGGCGCGACAGGTACTGCTCGATGGTGGCTCCCTGGGTCGCCGTCGCTGCCATCAGGGCCAGCAGAGGCACGATGGTCCGCACTGTGCTCCCTCCGTTCCTCGCCCGCGAACACCTGGCTCGCAACGGCGAGTGACGTGCCGGGTCAGCGCGCTTCGAGGCTATCCTCGCCGTCGGTCAGCCACTGGAGATTGAAGCGCGCGAAGGTGATCTTCTCGTAGCCCGGCGCTGCGTCGGATTGGCCGACATTCTCGTAAAGCAGCCCTGCGGTCCCGTCCGGAAGGATGGTCAGACAGGAGTAGGCGGCCGGGCCGGGGTTGACGACCTTGGACACCGGCCAGGTCTGACCCTCATCGTAGCTGACACGGGCGGTCATGTTCGTCCGGCTGTCGGGGCTGGCGGGGTTCGCGAACAGCAGCCTGTTGCGCGCGTAGCCATCGCGCTCATCGGTCCAGCGGATGAAGCTCGCCTGACAGCGGGGCTCGACGAGCGTGGTGTCATCGCGGATCTCCGACCAGGTCTGCCCGCCGTCTCTGGTGGTCGCCACCGCCCGGCAGTGATGGCCGCGCATGCTGCGCATGTTCATCATCAACGAGCCATCGACCAGTTCCACGATCTGTGCCTCGTTGGTCTGCGGCCCAGGGGTCGCCGAGACACGCCAAGTCTCGCCGTGGTCGTCGCTGTAGTAGAAATGTGATGCATCCTGGGCAAAGTCGCCGGCCCGCCGCCGGTAGCCGGGGGCGATCAGCCGGCCGTCGCGCGTCTGGATGCCCATGCCCGGCCCGGACATGGCGCCGATCCAGTCCGGCTCCTTGACGGCGGGCGTGAGGTCCACCGCCTCCGACCAGGTGCGTCCGTCATCATCGCTATGCACGGCGTGCAGGAACAGCACCCGACCCCGGTAGCCGGCATGCGCGCCCTCGGCCAGCTCCGGAGCCCGCTCCAGCAGCACCTCCATGCTGGGGTAGACGTGATCGTAGAAGATCCAGATGCGGCCGGTCTGGCGATCCACCAGCATGCAGGGATCGCCGGCGGCCATCTGGCCGGGCAGATCGACCACGATCTGGTAGTCCGTCCAGGTCCGGCCCATGTCCTCGCTGCGCTTGAGGGCCAGGTCGATGTTGTTCGGCGCGTCGCCGGGCCGATCCACTCGCGCATCGCAGACCGCCAGCAGCGTTCCCTCGTTCGTCGTCACCAGCGCCGGAATCCGGTACTCCGCGACGCCTTGCTCCCCGTGCACGAAGACGTCCGTCTCCTCAAACAGCGGCTGTGCGTTGGCCATGGCTGTCAGGCAGAAGATCGCGATCGCGACAGTGAGCGTCCTCACTTCCGCCTCTCCTCCTTCTGGGATGTGAACTCGATTGGCGATCAGGCGGCTACAGCCGCCGGTGTACGGTCCGTCGCCTCTTCGCGTCTCGCGCGGTGAATCCTGCACGACGTCGGTTTGCAGCCCGCGCGACCACTGCCCTACTGGCCCCGGACCTGCTGCACCACGCGGTGGACGGCACCCGCGATGCGGTCCTCCACGTCACCGGCCCAGCGCCACGCCGGCCGGCCGTACTCATCCAGGTGCCTGCCGCCCTCGTAGCCGCCCTCCTCCCACACCCGGCGGGAGGGGATGTAGGCGACCATATCGTTGGCGTAGCCGTTGACCCATGTGCCGGGGCCGAACTCCCGCTTGAAGCGCAGGGAGTAGTCCACGACCGCCTCGCCGCCGATGGCGATCAGCAGCAGCTCGTCGCCAAGCTGCCACGCCTGCACCGGGTAGGGGTAGGAGGTCGGGAACTCGACGCCCTCGTCCAGCAGCTTCAGCATTCGCCGGGCCCAGCGAGCGTGCAGCGGGCTGTCGCCATTGGCGACCGGCAGCAGCGTCTCGCGGGTCACGACCTCCTCGTAGGCCAGGTCCACGAACTCGAAACCCGTGTCGATCCCCGGCGAGATCGGCCGCATCTCTTTTTCCAGGACCTCTTCCACCGCATCGGAGAGCATCCTGCCATAGCGCTCCGCCAGCTCCAGCTTCCGGCGCGGGATGGGGTTCTGGTCCCCGCCGCAGGCGTTGAAGAACATGGCCGCGGCGCCCGGATGGCTCTCCTCCAGGTTGATCTGAGCGAAGCCCGGGTAGTCCCCGCACCACTTGGTGAAGCTGAGCGTGGTGGGGTGGCAGGCGTAGCCGAAGAGCACCGCGAGCAGGTCACCGTCATCGCCCCGGACGGCGAGCACCGGCACGTAGTGATCCACGGGGCCCTTCAGCGGTACCCCCTCCTCGCGCATCCGGGGGACCTCAGCCTCCGGGTTCTCGCGGCGGTTGACGGCGAAGGTGCACAGGCCCTCGCCCATCCAGAGCCGGGCCGGCTGCCGGCTATCGAGCGCCTCGCCGACCGCCTCCAGCACCTGCTGCTCCATCCGGTCGGAGTACTCGTTCACCAGCCGGCGCTGCTGCTCATCACTGGGATAGTAGTCCACCAGGTCGTCGCGCAGGCACGGCCCGCAGTGGTTGTGGGAGTAGCTGAGCATGAACTCCGAGCGCTCCAGCCCGAAGCGCTCGTGGACCTGCGCGTAGAGGCTCTCGTAGATCGTCCTGGACATGCCCATATGATCCGTAGTGGCCATGACCGCTCGCTTGCCGTCCGGGGCCCTCAGCGCCAGGACCTTGACCCAGAGATCGTGGATCTTGCCGTCCGGGGCGCGCTTGGTCCCGTAGCCGGCGAGCCACACCTCAGTCTCTGGCGTGATGACGCGGCGGCCGATGCCGACCTCCCAGCTCATGTCGTCGGTCCTCCCATCGATGGCGCACGAGAGCAGAATGCATGCACAAGACGCCAGCCCGCCCACGATGCGAGCCGCAACGCTGAAGGAGTGTCGATACCTCATCGCCCTGCCTCCGTGAACTCGATAGCGCCTCAATGTGGCGGCCCTCAGCCGGTCGCGCCCGCCTGCAGGATCAGATAGGTGGGGGCCCCAGTCAGCTCCAGGGCCGTGCCCTCATCAGTACGCTCAAGCCGGCGCTGGTTGCCCATCATGTCCACACAGCGCTCGATCTGCCACTGCACCGTCACCCGCGTGGGCTCCCTTCCGGCGGTCCATGCCACAATCACATCCCCCTCGCCGGGTCGCTGGAAGCGATAGGCGCGGGCCTCGTCGCCGATCTGCATCTCGCCCGCGAACTCTGCGTGCCTGAGCATCCGAGTCAGCGCCGCGTATGCCAGGTAGGCCGGCTTGACCGCGCAGTGGTAGTGCTCGTGGCGGATGATCCCGAAGCTGTGCTCATTGATACGCCGGTTGAGGGCATCGTCCTTGAAGTCGTACCAGAAGATGCGGTCCACGATCCCGGTCGCGAGCATCTCCACCATGCTTCTGACGAGCATCCGCGCCTGCCGGGGCTCCGGCGAGCCGGTGGTGCCAAGGTGCGTCGGCCAGCCGATCTCGCTTACCCAGATGGGCTGGTCGCCGCCATGCTCGGCGATCAGCCGGCCGATGCTCAGCAGCTCCGCCGCCAGGTCCGTCGCCTCCGGGGTGCGGGGGTAGCGGTAGGAGTGGACGGAGACGGCGTCCATATGCTGCAGGGCTCCGCCATCGAACATGGTCGCGATGTGCTCCCGGCCGTGCAGGCTGTGCTCGCCGCCGATGCCGATCACCACCGCGTCGGGGTTGGCGCGCCGCACGGCCTCCTCGGCCGCGGCCAGCAGCGGCGGGTAGTTCTCCGGCTCATTGCCCGGACGGCCGCCCATGCCGCAGCCGATGGTCCACTCGTTCCAGATCTCGAAGTAGCGCACGCGCCCGCGGAAGTGCTTGGCGGTCTCGTAGCAGTAGCGCGCGAAGCCGGCAATGGCCTCATCGGAGGTGGGGTAGTTGCCCTCATCGTAGTGCTCGTTGCCGTAGTCGAGGATCAGGAGCGGCTCGATCCCCAGCTCCACTGCGCGATCGATGTACTCGTCCTTGCGCGGCGGGAACTCGAAGCTGCCCTTCTCCCTCTCCACGTGCGACCAGGGCACCTCGTCGCGCAGGTACTTGATGCCGGCCCGCACCATCATCGGCATGGACTCCAGCGACCAGTGCTCCCGGTGATAGTGCGTGCAGGCGCCGAAGGGTGACGCCTCCACATCGGCCAGGCTGTCCCGCTCCGGCAGCACGCCGAACCTGGCCTCAAGCGTCTCCAGAAGCTCGCCGTCCACGATCAGATCCAGGAGGTACACGAAGTAGCCCCATCGGTCGGCCGTCGTCTCGAGCACGTGCGGCGCGTCCTCAGCGACGAACTCGCCGGCGGCCAGCTCCTCTCCCCAGAAGTCCTGCAGCCGCCACGCCACGCGCACCCGCGCGCCGGGGGCGCCCGCCCCGCGGCGGACGCGGAACGCCACCGGGTCCCCGGGCGCGAACAGGTTGCCGAAGTGCCCCTCAAGGATGCTCACTTCGATCAGGTCATCAGGCACCTCGCGCTCCCGGAGAAGCTGCAGCTCATCGAGCGTCAGAACGCCCTCACCGGCGTAGCCCTGCTCTGGCTTATCGAGCACGATCGACCACAGGCGCAGGGGCCGGTCCAGCCGCCTGTTGCCGTCGCCGCCCCAGGCCTGCGGCGACCGCTCGATGCTGGTGACGTAGACGTGCCAGCCCTCATCCTCGATGCGCTCGAAGTCCCGCTGGTGGCACTCCCCGGAGGCATCGACGATACGGACCCGCAGCGAGCCGCCGCGCCCCTCGCACCTGGCCCACAGGCCGACGTGGGTGGCCTCATCCGGGATCGCCAGGTCCGGCGCCACGGCCACGTACTCCAGCCCATCCCTGCCAACGAACTCGAACGGTACCCCCAGCGCCGCGTCCGGGCCGCCCTCCCGGTCAGGAGCCGGACGGACCGAGGCCAGGGCGTTCTGATCCGTGGCCAGCGCCTGCCAGCGCTCGTGAGAGGCACAGGGATCGTCAGCGGTGAGGCGCTCGTAGCGGCTCAGCCGCACCTGTCTGTCGTGCGGCGGGCACTGGATGGCCTCCCACTGAGCAGCCGCGTCGTCGCCGGCGGTCAGTGCCGCCAGCGCCAGTAGAATCGTCAGCACTCGACTCGCTCCTCCCAGTTCGGGTGTCCTCCGCCCGTGAGTCTACACCGCCCGCGCTGCCAGCACAACAGCAGGTGCGTACGAGCGGAGCCCGACGGCGTGAGGACGTACACCAAACGACCGGGCGGGCCGGGTGGCTCGCCCGGTCTCCGTACGACTGTGGAGCACCGGCGAGGCGCCATCCCTGCACTACGGAGCGTCAGCATGCCCCTGATCCCGACACCTCATCGCGTGCCGCCCGGCACCGCAGTGTCGCGCGCCGGAGGAATCTCGCGTAGCACGGTGAACCGTCGGGTGCTTGATCCCAGGAAGGGAGCCATTGGTGATGACAGGTATCGACTACACGGTGGTGGCGGTCTATCTCGCCTTCGTCGCGGCGGTAGGCTTCATCGTCCGCACGAGGATCAAGGGCCTGGAGGACTACTTCGCCGGCGGCCACAACGTGCCGTGGTGGCTGGCGGCGGTGTCCCATCACATCTCGGGCTATAGCGCCTTCGCCTTCGTCGGCTACGCCAGCGTCGCCTACACCGTCGGCTTCAACGTCTGGACGCTGTTCGCCCTGCCCTGCTTCATCGCCATGACCCTGGGCGCCTTCGTGTGGGCGCCCCGGTGGTCGCGGCTGAAGGTGATGACGCCGGTGGAGTACCTCGAGCGTCGCTTCAACCGCACCGTGCACCAGTTGATCGCCTGGAGCGGCATCGCGGTGAAGTTCGTCGATGAGGGCATGAAGCTGTACTCGCTGGGGATCGTGGTTGCCGCCTGTGCGGGATTGCCCCTGGAGATCACGATCATCGGCTGCGGCGTGGTGGCGATCCTCTACATCCTCGTGGGCGGCCTGTGGGCCGAGCTGCTCACGGACTTCAGCCAGTTCGTCGTGCAGTTCGTGACGACCATCATCCTCGCGGTCGTGGTACTTGGCGCCGTGGGGGGCTGGGAGAGCATGTGGGCCCAACTGCCGGAGAACCAGTGGGGCCTGTTCAGCGAGGAGTACGATCTGGCCTACATTCTGGTGTTCATGGTCGTGATCACGCTCAGCTACAACGGCGGCACCTGGGGCCTGGCCCAGCGTTTCTACTCCATCGGCGCACCCAATGACGCCAAGAAGGCCGCGCTGCTGTCCGCCTCCCTGTATCTGGTCTATCCTGTCGTCCTCTACATCCCGGTGTGGGCGGCCCGGCCCCTGATCGGCGAGGTCGCCAACCCCGAGGAGACCTACGCGCTGATGGCGGTGGAGTATCTCCCGGCAGTGGCGCCGGGGCTGGTGGGCCTGTTCGTGGCGTCGATGTTCGCCGCGACGATGTCGATGGTGGACTCGGACCTCAACGCCCTGGCGGCGGTGTTCACCAAGGACATCTACCAGCGCACCTTCGACCCGGACGCGTCAGAGAACACGCTGCTGAAGGTCGGCCTGCTGGCGACCGGAATCCTGGGCGCCATCACCATCGTCACGGGCCTGCTGGCCCCGAGCTTCGGCGGGGCCTTCAAGGGGATGATGGACTGGTACGCGGCGATCCTCGGCCCGGTCTCGGTCCCGCTGCTGCTGGGAATGCTCAACCGCCGCACGAGCTGGCGGGGCGCGCTGGCGGCCTGGTTCGGCGGCTTCGCCACCTTCGTCGTCCTGAAGTACGGCCTGGGCGCATCCTGGACCGTCTACACCTTCGGGGAGCTGCTGGTCACCTTCGGCGTATTCCTCGGCGAGGGCTACCTCACCAAGCTGCCGCCCGACGAGGCCGAGCGCGCCGACGCGCTCATCCGGCAGGTCGGCTCCCGCCAGCAGCCCGAGGCGTGACCCCAGACCACCGCACGGAGGCGATGCCATGCAACGCGTCGAGGCCACGTTTGTGGTGCTATCACTTCTGACGGCCGCCTGCCATGTCACCGGCGCGGAGCTGGCCACGATCCAGCTTGACCTGGGCGATTACCCCTCGGCCGCCGCCGCCTCGCAGGCGGAGGCCGAGATCGACTGGGCGGACGCCGACCGCATCGATGACGCCCGCTGCACGCTGGCCTTCGCGGCCCTGGAGTTGCAGGAGCACCTGCAGGCCATCTTCGCCGAGGCCGAGGAGGCCCAGGACCTCTTCCCGATCCGCGACCTGGCAGGCGAGACCGCCGGCGCGCGCATCGTGCTGGCATGCCCCGAGCTTCCCCCGCCTCCGGATGTCCTCGAGGGGGTCGGGCTGACCTCAGAGAGCCTCGAGGAGCCTGGCCCGCAGGCCTACAGGCTCAAGAGCGCCGACGAGGTGCTGCTCATCTACGGCGGAGGCCGCCGAGGTGCGCTCTACGGGGCGTACGAGCTGCTGGAGCGGCTGGGCGTGCGCTGGTATGGCCCGGAGGCGCATGACACGCACATCCCCCGCCTGCGGTGGCAGGGGCTGCCGGAGCTTGACCTGCGCGACGAGCCGGCCTTCGTGACGCGGGGCTTCTGGGCCTGGGAGGACCGCGGGAACCCGGGCTTCTTCGACTGGATGGCGCGCAACCGGCTGAACTTCTGGACCGCGGCCGAGGACGAGACTCCGGCGCTGAAGAAGCGGGGCCTGCTTCTCACCTGCGGCGGGCATCTGCACCAGTCGCGCTTCCTCAACCCCAGGGCCCCCTACCCGTACGACTACTCCGACTTCCCCGGGGACGACGATAAGCCCGCCGACCCCTACCCGCATGGCGACTACCGCGGCGATGCCAACGAGGATGGGGTGCTGAGCTACTCCGAGGCCCATCCGGAATGGTACGGCCTGCGGGACGGCGAGCGCAGCTTCAACATCCACGGCGACGGCGGCGACAACTACTGCACCTCCAACCCGCACGCCACCGCGGAGCTGATGAAGAACGTCGTCCACGAGCTGGCCGCCGGCGAGTGGCGGGATGCCGACAGCATCAACTTCTGGATGCTGGACGGCGGGAGGTGGTGCGAGTGCGAGGAGTGCGCGGCGCTGGGCACCCCGACCGACCGGAACCTGCTGCTGGTGCACAGGCTCAGAGAGGAGATCGAGCGGGCACAGGAGGACGGCCGGCTGCACCGCAACGTGCGCATCTTCTTTCTGGCCTACGCCGACGTGGTGGCGCCGCCCACCCGGCCGCTCCCGGAGGGCTTCGACTACGAGAACTGCATCGCCACCTTCTTCCCCATCGGCCGCTGCTACGTCCACACGCTCGATGACCCCGCGTGCACCGAGTATAACAGCCGCTACGAGAGGCACCTGCACGGCTGGGCGACGGACGAGCGGCGGCACTACCGCGGCCAGCTATGCGTGGGGGAGTACTACAACATCTCCGGCTTCAAGTGTCTGCCCATCAACTTCTTCCAGACCATGCCCCACGACGTTCGGCACTACCACGAGCGCGGCGCCCGCCATATGCACTACATGCACTGCGTCACCCGGAAGCTGGGGACCAGGGCGCTGACGAACTGGCTCTTCGCCAGGCTGCTGTGGGACCCCGAGCAGGACGGGGAGGCCCTGCTGGCCGACTACCTGCAGGGCCGCTACGGGCCTGTCGCCGGGGAGATGCGAGAGGTCTACGCGGATCTGCACACCGCGCTGTCGAACGCCACGGAGCTGAAGTACCGGCTCTCCCGCCGCATCTCGGGCGGCGCCGAGGACCTCTTCAGCAACCGGCACATGAGCTATGAGCCCAGCCACCCCGAGACCAACGATGGCCCGGACTTTCTGGAGATGCTGCAGGCCGCCGAGGCCGCGTCCAGCCGGGTCCGGAGCGTGCTTGGCAGCGACGGTCTGCCCCCGCTGGTCGAGCGGCGACTGCGAGAGGACCTGGAGCCGATCGAGTACGCCCGGGCCCTGCTGCACTTCTACGACGAGGTGATCAACACCATCTGGCTGCAGCGGGACGGCGATTCAGACCGCGCCCGCGATCGCTTCACGCGGGCCGCCGTCTGGCAGGAGGCGCTGGAGGGCGTGGTGGAGCCGGTGGCCCACTCGTCATCGCATGCCTCCGCCGCCAACGGCTTCCAGGCCAGCTACATCGGCCAGGCCTGGCATCGCCTGATGCTGGAGTACGGGGAGGCGCTCATCGAGCCGGTGGTCTTCGAGCCCGGTGAGGGGCCGGTCGCGGTGACCGGTGATCGCTTCAGCGGCGGCGGAGCGCTGCGGTACGGTAACACCCTCAAGGTCGGTGGCGGACTGCTCTCCACGCACGCGAACTTCGTCTACGCGGCGAGCCAGTCGCCCTACGACCAGATGAGGCTGGTGGTGCAGGTGACCGAGGCGCCGCCCGGCGACCTGGAGATGGTCGTCACGGGAACCATCGCCCCGCGCGATGACGAGCCCGTGCCCATCGCCATCGCCTGGAATGAGCGGAGCATCTTCGAGGGTCCGGCACCCTTCGAGGCGGTGGAGCTCAGCCAGCACAGCTTCAGCATCCCGCGCGAGGCGGTGGCGGCGGGCGAGAACGTGCTGACGATCATATGCACGGTGCCGGAGGGGCCGACAGGCAGCCGCCCCTGGTTCGGGATCGACAGCCTGAAGCTGGCGCTCCAGGAGTAGCTGCGCCTGTGCGCCTCGTCCCGATCACTCGAAGCGCCACGGCGGCACCGGCGGGCCGGCGGAGGTGACCTCCTCCACGTAGCAGCCCGTCTGGGCGACCGGCTGCGCGGCCTGGTGCTCGGCGCTGTGCAGGATCCGGTAGGCCAGGATACCGTGCCACTGCCCGTCGGCCAGTCGCACCACAGCGGCGGAGGGATGATCCACCATCCATCGGGAGTTCTCGCCGGGGGAGCCGAACTGCGTCCGGGCGTCGCGGGCGGTAATCGGCTCGTCGAGGCCGGTGCGCTCGGCGTTGAGCGGCCAGAGCTGCAGAACCTCCCGGCCGCTGCCCAGCAGGTTCGCGCCGAGAAACGGCGTGCCGTCCGCCGCGCGCCCGATCGACACCGGCGCCTGGTGACGCGCATCCTGCACGTCGATGATCAGCCGCCACTGCGATTCCGCGTCGGCGCGCCGCCACACCCGAATCTCATTCGACCGCTCATCGCCGTAGCCGCGGGCCGAGAACAGCAGCGCGCCGTCGGCATCGCGCACCAGGCTCGGCTCCGTCCAGGACTCAGCGCCCGGGCTGACCGGCGAGAAGGCCCACGGCCGCCAGAGGCCGTCGGATCGCCGCCAGCGGAGCACGCCGGAGCGCTGGACGGTATCGCCGTAGGCCAGCACCGGCTGCAGCAGGTCATCGCCGTCGGGGATGGCGTTGGTGATGCCGGGGGCGACGATGGTCCACTCTGACTCGCCGACGCGAGGGTGGGCTTCTCCCTCCAGTCCTGACTGGCTGCGGCGCGAGCTGAACCGCGCCGCGTCGTAGCTGAGCTGATGCACCTCAGTGCGGTGGATGTGCTCGGTGTCCCAGCCGAAGTACCCGTCCTCGTTGACCGGGAACGAGATGGCCTGGCAGATGCCGAAGCCCGTGCCGGCGTGCGGGTGGGGCGAGCCGTCCTCCCGCACGGCGCCCACCGGCACGAAGCCGCCGATGACGGGGTACTTCACGATGATTCGCGGGCCCAGCTCCGGGTGCTCGCGCCGCTCATTGCGCGAGATCGGCGTGGCCTTCTCGGCGCTGATGTGCCCCGGGTCGTCGAAGATGACCACGTCGGTCCCGGCCTCGAAGTCATAGACCGGGACGCCCTCGACGCGCAGGTTGCAGAAGACGGCGGCCTCGGTTGCCGAGACCTGCAGCGGGAAGCCGAGGCCGTAGCGAAGCATCTCTCCCTCCGGCGCCTCGCTCGGGACCGTCAGGTCCGCGTCGCCGGTGGTCACGCCGGTGATCCCCATCTCATTCGCCTCCTGCGCCAGAGCCTGACCGCCGCCGAGCAGTGCCACCGCGGCACAGAGAAGTGCGGGAGGCAGCCGGCGTGCCGTCGCGTGGCAGATCGCACGGTGCATGTTCGCCCTCCGGGGCCGATGCTGGTCGCGACGCCGGTGTCTTCGGCCCCTGGGCCACGGGGACCTTGTTGGACGCCGCCGGCTGCTCCCGGATCGTGGACAGAGTGCGCGCCATGCAGAGAGGTCTCTGGACGCGAGCGTCAAACATTCACCGACAATGCTCACTCCACCCGTCCTGAGGTGTCGTCCATGAGCGTCGAGTGCTGGCGAGACAGCATCACACTGCGGACCTACCTGCAGGGGCCGGAGGACCCGCACGCGTCCCTGGGCCGCCGCCACATCTACCCCTATACCATGCAGGATGACCTGCTTCATGAGGCGGAGGACCGCGACTACCTGGCCCTGCACCTCGAGAACGATCTCCTGCATGTCATCGTCCTCCCGGAGCTGGGGGGAAAGGTATTCTCGGCGTACGACAAGGTGGCCGGCCGGGAGGTGTTCTACCGCAACAGCGTGGTCAAGCCTGCCATGGTGGCCCTGCGCGGCGCCTGGGTAAGCGGCGGCATCGAGTTCAACTTCTTCCACCGCGGCCACTCGCACACGACCATGGCACCCGTGAGCGCTGAGATGCAGGAGGCGGGCGACGAGGCAGGCGAGGGCGCCGCCATCACGGTCTCCAACATCGACCTCACCAGCCGGGCGCGCTGGGCCATCACTATCGGGCTGGAGCCGGGCGATCCGCGGCTGCACCAGCACGTGTATCTGCGCAACCGCATGCCGTGGCGGCAGCGCTACTACTTCTGGGCCAACGCCGCGCTGCCGGCCCTCGATGACCTGCAACTGGTCTACCCCGCGCACAAGGCCCGCTTCTCGCGCGAGGGGATCGTGGACTACCCGATGTGGAAGGGCCGCGATCTGAGCCTGTACCGCAACCACGCGGTGGCCAACGACATCTTTACCCTGGATGTCGAGGAGGACTTCTTCGGCTGCTACTATCCCGGCGAGGATGCCGGCCTCGTGCACCTGGCCGACCGGGCCCACAGCGTGGGCAAGAAGTTCTTCACCTGGGGGACCGAGGACGCCGGCATGATCTGGGTGGACCTGCTGACCGATGAGGACGGGCAGTACGTGGAGCTGCAGGCCGGGCGGTTCGTCGACCAGAGCATCTATGAGTTCATGCGGCCCTTCCAGCAGATGCAGTGGCATGAGGTCTGGTGGCCGCTGCACGGCATCGGCGGATGGGTCTGGGCCAGCGACGAGGCGGCGCTGAACTTCCGCCTTGGCGAGGAGGGCCGCGCGGAGGTCGGCGCCATGACCTGGCGGCGGCACGAGGGCGCGCGCATCGCGGTCAGTGCCGCAGAGAGCGTGCTGTGGTCTGAGCGCGCGGACCTGGCGCAGAATGCGCCATTCACCACCACCGCGGACCTGGGCGAGGCCGCCACGCGCGCCGAAGAGCTGGTCGTCACCATCGAGGCGGGCGGACGGGAGCTGCTGCGTTACGTGCACCCTCCGGAGCACACGAAGCACCCATCGGTCCTGGAGACCGGGGAGCGCGATCGGCCGGAGCCGACGCCGGAGGAGCAGTGCACCGCGGGCGAGCTGCATCTCCGCGCGCTCGAGGCCGAGCTGTGGGGCAGGCGGGAGGAGGCGCGGCGGCTGTGGGAGCTGGCGCTGGAGCGGGACAGCGCGCTGGGCCGGGCCCACGTCGGGCTGGGGCTGCTGGATTACCGACAGGGGCGCTTCGAGGCCGCCCGCCAGCACCTCCAGCAGGCGGTGGATCTCGACCGCCATGACTACGCGGCGAAGTAC
>JBNGDZ010000016.1:0-21391 GCA_049975765.1 Armatimonadota bacterium | reverse complement strand
CCTGTATCCCACCTCGCTGTGGAACGGCTACCAGGTTGCCGGGGCATATCTTGTGCTTACCGGCTACTTCATCCGGTCCGCGCGACCGCATCTGTCTGCCCTGTGGCGAGCGGCGATGCGCGGCCGCGAGCACGCCCCGGACCACGCTGCCGAGGCCCGGCCGGCCCTGCCGCCGCGGCTGGCGCTGATGGGCCTGGCGGTTGCGGTCATCGTGGCCACGTGGTGGTTCGCGCTGCTGGGGATGAGCTGGTGGATGGCGGCGCTGGAGACCATCGTCTTCCTGGGCGTGGTCTGCGTGGTGATGGCCCGCAGCGTGGCTGAGGCGGGGCTGCTAATGACGGAGACCAGCTTCCGCCCGGTGGACCTGGTCCGCCTCGCCACGCCCATGAAGTCCCTGCGACCGAGCACCCTCACCTCCCTGGCGCTGGCCGATGCGGTCTTCACCCGCGATCTGCGCGGCAACCTGCTCTCCACGCTGCTGGACTCGCTGAAGATGTCCGATGAGACCGGTCTGGATCGCCGGCACCTGTTCGGCGCGCTGGGCGTGGCGCTGCTTGTGGCGCTGGGCTTCGGGGGCTGGCTGCACCTCCGGCTGCCCTACGAGCACGGAGCCATCGGCATGTACAGCTACGTCTACCGCGGCAACCCGCTGCTGGGTGTGCGCTACTTCGCGCCGATCCTGCAGGCGGGCGATGAGTATGATCCGCGGCTGGTGGCGTTCTTCGGCTCGGGCGTGGTGGTGACGCTGGCGCTCAGCGTCCTGCGCATGCAGTACGTGTGGTGGCCGCTCTCACCGCTGGGCTTCGCGCTCTCGGGCTCGTGGAGCATGATCGTGTTCTGGTTCCCGATGCTGGTGGCGTGGCTGATCAAGGGCGGGGTGATCCGTTACGGCGGCATGAGCGTGTATCTGCGGCTGCGACCGTTCTTCTTCGGCCTGATCCTGGGCGAGTTCTCCCAGGCCGTGCTCTGGGCCACCATCTCCGGCATCTGGCGCATCCCCGCCCCGTTCTTTCCGTGGCCGTGAGCCGATGGTATAATGGCGACGTCAGTGACAGCAGCCGGCGCATACGAGGTGGACGCTGTGTCAGGGTCCGCGCAGAGGCATCGCATCATCTTCGGCGACAGTCAGGACATGAGCGAGCTTGCCGACGCGTCCGTTCATCTGGTGGTGACGTCCCCTCCCTACTGGTGCATCAAGGACTACGAGCACCCCGGCCAGATCGGTCACCGCCAGTCATACGAGGAGTACCTGGCCTCGATGGAGCGGATCATCGCCGAGTGCCACCGCGTCCTGCACCCTGGCTGCCGGATGGCCATCAACATCGGCGACCAGTACCTGCGAGCCTCCGAGCACGGCCGGTACCGGGTCCAGCCGATCCCCGCCGACCTGAGCGTGATCGGCCGCGAGGTCGGATTCGACTTCATGGGCAACATCATCTGGCGCAAGGTCTCCACCACCAACACCACGGGCGGCTGCACGCTCATGGGATCAATGTACTATCCCCGCGACGGCCACGTCACCTACGAGCACGAGTATATCCTGCTGCTGCGCAAGCGCGGCGATTGGCCCGGCCCCGCCTCCGAGGAGGCAAAGGAGAGGAGCAGGCTCACCAGAGAGCAGCGCTCGCAGTGGTTCAGGGGCGTGTGGGATGACATCCCGCCGGCTCGGCAGCACGAGCACGTGGCGATGTTCCCGCTGGAGATCCCGCGGCGGCTGATCAAGATGTACAGCTTCTGGGGCGAGACGGTTCTCGATCCATTCATGGGGAGCGGAACCACGGCCCTTGCGGCTCACGAGGAGGGCCGCTCGTCGGTGGGCTACGAGATCAACGGGGCCTTTGAGGCGGTCATACGCGATAAATTCGGCGTTGGAGACGCAAGCCTGTTCGATCCCGACGAGGTAGACCTCACGTTTGAGACGCGCGAGCCGCCGCGGGACGGCGACGTCACCGCTCAAGCCGCCGTATCTCAGCCTTGATCTCCTGAATAACCTCACGGTTGTGGAGTGGCTTCCGGTCGCGGGCCTCGCGGGAACTCAGCAGCGTGAAGACCTTGTGGTCTCTGTCGTCGCTCACAATGCCATCCCTCTTGCGTGCAGCGATCCAAGGCCGCCCCGGTCTCTTCCACCCTTCGCACGCGGGGCTCCCACTGCACGCCCTGGGCCTGGCGGTCACTGATCCTCCGGGATGTGCTCCACATCCGGGATGGCGGAGAAGTCGGAGTCGGCGGTCACAAGGGTCGCGCAGTGATGCCGCGCCGTGGCGTAGACGATCGCATCCGCCATCGCCAGGCCATGGCGCAGGCTCATGTCAGCCGCCTCCAGGGCCAGGTCTTCGTCAAACGGCACGACGTGATGATGGCGAAGCCGGGCGGCAACAGCCATCGCCTCGTCCTCGGACACCTCCCGCTTCAGCCACTTGTAGACTTCGTACAGGACTATCGTCGGCACCAGCAGGTCATCGGCCTGAAGGTACTGCTCGAACCGATCCGCCCGAGGCCCGTCTGTCAAGTAGTCGATCCATCCGGAGCTGTCCACGAGGGTCAATAGCGATCCTCCTTCTCGCGGATGTCACTGGTGTCGATGCCCTTCACCAAGCCCCGTAGGTCCCGCAGTGCCGGCACCGGCACGAGGTGGATAGTGCCCTGCTTCACGATCACCTGCAACTCCTGGCCTGGTTTGATGCCCAGGCGCTCCCGAACGTCCCTGGGGATGACCACCTGATACTTGCTCGATACCGTTACGGATGACATTGGCGCTCTCCTACGAACGGAATAGTCATCGATAGCGATACTATCTTACCCATCGGGTATCGATGTCAAGCACGGAAGCACGGCGGGCCGGACAGTGGTCCGGCCCCTCCAGACGGCACGGCAAAGCCCGTCGTTCGGTGGCATGGACACTCATGTCCGTGCGCCCGTTGACGTTGTCGGGGTGGAAGCCCGACCCACGCGTGAGGCACGGCGGGCGGCCTGGGCAGGCCGCGCCCCCGTACGGCTTAGGGGCGTCGCGGGCTACAGGAAGAACCGCGCGGCCATCTCGTTGATCTCGCTCATCTGCGCCTCCGGGATGGTGCGCTGCCACGTCGGGTCGGTGAAGGCCGCGGTGTGCGCCAGATGTGCCGTGGCGTTGGCGTGCATCGCGATGACCTCGGCTGAGATCGACTGCAGGTCGTCCAGGTGCGAGTGGTGGAAGTAGCGCGTCCCCGCCTGGTTCATCCGATGCAGCCACACCGAGGGGGCCCCGCGCGCGTTGAACGGGAACATGTCCGAGTAGGGCGAGACCTCCTCCAGCACCTCCCCCGAGATCACGGGCATGCCCCGCGGCTGAAGCTGCGGCGACGGGCCGGCCTCGCTCGGCCGCGCCATCTCCGCCCCCCGAGCGATGGAGGCGCGATCCCGCGCCGGCGTGCCCGGCGATGGCCCGTGCCTGGCGCCCGGCCCCGCCTCCTCGGGGCGGTGCGTGTCGCCGCCGCGGGTGTAGGAGCCGCGATCCTCGCCCTCCGCCGGCGTGCCCGCCGCTTCCGAGAGCGGCTCGTGCAGCGGCTCATGGCCGGGCTGGATGAGGGCCCGGACCGCGTCGGTCAGCTCCGGCGGCCCCACCACGCGAAGCTGGTTGCGGCCGGTGACGGCCGCCACGGAGTCGAGCTGCACCATCAGCCGCGTGCGGTCCGCCTCATCGGGATGCGCCTGGACATACTGCCGGGCGCCCTCGGAGAGCTGCTCCTCGGCCCCGAAGGCGCAGAAGCGGATGGTGCGCTCGGGCCGCTCGCCCAGCTCCACCATCATGCGCGCGGCCTCCAGCATCGCCGCCACGCCGGAGCCGTCATCCTCCGCGCCGACTCCCACGATGACGCTGTCGATGTGCGCGCCGACGTGCACAAGCTCCTCGCCCGCCCCCGGCAGGTCGCCGAATACGTTCACGGACTCGGCCGGCTCGGACCAGGTGCGGCTGATCATGCGCACGCGAACGCCGGATTGCTTCGCCAGCTCCAGGGCGTCGAAGTAGGGGAGGGTGAGCTGCGGGATCTGGAGGATGTCGCGCCAGTCGTAGGGCGTCCCGGCCGCCACCGGCCAGTCGAAGGGCAGGCGGTCATCGACCCACAGCACGCCGACCGCGCCGCACTCGTTGAGCGCGTGGAGCTTCTCGGGCGTATCGCCGTAGAGGCCCCACACCAGCAGGATCTTCCCATCGACATCATGCATCGCCAGGTCAGCGGGCGTGGCGTTGTCCACGTAGACGACCTCGGCCTCAAGGCCCTCCTCCGGCGTGGCCGGGGAGTTCGCGACCGGGATGGCGTCGATGCTCCGCGCGCCGTCGCCCGTCACGCGCACCTCGGCCGCCTCATAGCCCCACACGCGGAAGGGGAAGCGCTCGACGGTCACCTCCGGCAGGCCGATCTCGCGCATCCGGTCGGCGACGTACTCCGCCGTCCGATGCTCGTTCTCGGTCCCCGCGAGGCGGTTGCCGATGTCGCGGCAGAGGACATGGAGCGTCTGGTCGATACTGCCGGGGTCCGAGTGGAAGCGCGGCATCTGTGGCTCCTCCTCAACAGTGGCACTGCGCCAGGGCAAAGGTCGAACGGGAACGGCAGCGGCCGAACACCGACGGCTCTGCAACAGGATGGACAGGATACGCAGGACAACGCCCACGACGACAACGGCCTGCGTCGGGAATAGCTCAGAACTCGTCCTCGGTGAAGTAGTAGCCCCGGATCTGGGCCATCGGCGCATCGTCCTTAATGTAGTTCACGGCGAAGAAGCGACCGTCCTCCAGCTCCACCCACCCCGAGTACGATGAGTCCGACTGCTCGTTGCTGTCGTGATCCAGCGGAAGCACGACGCCCGTCTGCTGCTCGCGCCGGGGTGCCAGCGCGGACTCGAGGCTCTCCCGGTAGGCGAAGAGGTTCTTGGCGAAGGGCCCGTGGCCCGGCTGGTGGCGGTAGAGCACCATGACGTGCCCCGAGCGCGTCAGGCCGGGAACCGGGCGGTGGCAGCCGTTCATGGGTGTGTCGAAGGGCCCCAGCCAGTCCTCGCCATCATCGAGGGAGATGCACTTGGGGCCGGGGCGGCCCGTGCGGGAGTTATCGCGCATATAGCAGAGAAGCTCGCCGCCGGGAAGCTGCACGATGCCGCCCTCGCAGGCGTCGTAGTGATGCGTACAGCAGACGGTCACGGGTCCGCGCCAGCTCTCGCCCCCGTCGTCGGAGATATGTACCATCTGGCGGTAGACACCGTCGAGCTCGGGCGTGCGCACGTGCGTGCCGAGCAGCAGCCGGCCGGAGCGCAGCTCCACGAGCCTGTCGGGGACGATGCCACTGACCGGCGTCTCTACCCGCCCGCCAAAGCTGTCGCCACCGTCGGTGCTGATCCACAGGGAGACGCTGGAGTCGTACTGGGAGCTGCCCTCGCCCGGCGGCTGCAGGAAGCCGTCGCAGAGGATGGTGATGCGCCCGTCCGAGAGCTGGCTGATGCGCGGGCAGTTCCACTTGTGCAGGACGCCACCCTGGGCCTCCTCACGGATGAGGTAGGTCCTCTCCGACCAGGTGCGCCCATCGTCGTCGCTGACGCGGTAGACGAGGTGGGAGAAGGTCTCGGCGCGGTGGCTGTCGCTCTCCCGGTAGGTGATGACCAGGCGACCGGTATTGGTCCTGCAGACATCGGGGAAGCACTCGTAGATGGAGTCGTCGCGGCTAATGGTGAAGCGCTCGATCATGGTCACCCAGCTCCCCGAGGATGGCGTTTGCGGGCTCACATGACCTCTTTCGCGACACGAGGGCGGGCCCCTGCATCATGGGGTGGCGGGGACTCAGGCCCGGGCCTCAGTCTCCTCTGGCTCGGGCTCGAGGTCGAGCGGGTGGGCGGTCAACAGTTCGATGTCGTCCGGTACCGCGGCGCCCCAGATGCGCCAGACGCGGCCGGTGAACACGAGGCTGAAGAGCGTGGCGGCGGCGAGCGAGAGGATGATGTATGCGCCGGCGAGGGTGTGCATGACGTGCTGCCGGTAGGCTATCGGGGCCTCCCAGGCGTCGATCATGAAGAAGGCGTAGAGATGGTCGGCCAGGGCGGCCCCGGCGGCGAGCCCCAGCAGGTAGGGCGAGAGAGCCGTAACCGCCATGTGGAGCGCCTCACGGATGTCGAGCTTCGCCAGCCGGCATGCGAGCGTCGATCCGGCCATCGCGCCCAGGATCAGCCCGATGCGCTGGGACGGGTCAGAGAGCGTGGATGGCTCCCACCAGCGGCCGTCGTGGTACAGCAGCCACTGGGCTGAAGCCCCGACGGGTGCGCTGAGGATCGCCCCCCACGAGCCGAGGCGGAAGAGCCGGTGCCAGCGCTCGGGAAGCTGTTCGGCGGATGACCACATGTACAGGCAGGCAGCGAAGGCGCCGACGGTCGCTGCCGTTACAAGCCACTGCATGAGCATGATAGCGCACTCCGGCACGCCTGTAAGGCCTGTATGGTACCAACGGGGGACGCGGGACCGTCCGCGTCCCCCGTGGCTGTGTCTGACGCCATGACCCTACGTTCAGTTAGCGTCCTCTGGTGTGTCGCTGTTCTCGGCGGGGCTTGGATTCCCCTCCACTGCCTCGCCGACCTCCCAGCCGCCGTCAGGCTCGGCATGAGCCTCTTCGGACTTCTCCACATCACCGGTCCGCGCGCGGTGGTCCGTGATGACGTTATCGAGCACATCACGGAGCTGCGGGAAGGCGCTGGAGAGGGTGGACGCCGCGGTCTCGATGGTGCCCTTCGGCAGCGTGCTGACGAGCCCGTCGGCCCAGGCACTGACGCCGGCGGCCTTGGCGAAGGACTCCAGGGCCTTGCCCAGCATCGCCGGCTCTCCGTAGAGGTTCATGTCGGCGTGGCTGAGGGCCTCACCGACGGAGTTAGCGAAGGCCACGCCGACGTCCTTGCGGGCGGCGATGTCGGCCAGGACCTTCTCGAGCTCGACCGAGATCTGCTCGTACTCGGCCTTGGCGGCCAGCTCGCTGCGCAGCACCTCAACGCTGGCGGCATCGACGTCGTGCACGCGCTGGGCGTCCACGGCCACCTGCTGGCGGTTGACGTTGACAGGTACCATCTGCTTGGCCTCTTCGCCCTCGGCGGCGAGTCTGGCGGCGTCGCGCTCGGCCTCGGCCTTGGTGCGGATGGCCTCGGCGAGCCTCGCGGCCGCCTGCTGCTCGCCCTCCGCGACCTTGGCGTTCTTGTAGGCGACGATGTCGGCCTCCATCTGCTGCTTGATCTTCTCCTGCTCGGCCGACTGCTCCGCGGCGATCACCTGCACCTGCTTCTCGCGGTCGGCAGTTGCCACTTCCTCGACGGTGATCACCTCCTGCTCGGCCTGCTCGCGCTGGGCCTCGGCCAGCAGCTGCTCCTGCTCGGCAGTGGCGCGGCGCTGCTCGGCCTCGGCCACGGCTATCTGGCGCTCGCGCTGCGCGACCTCCACGGCGCGCTCGCGCTCCACGTCGGCGGTCTGGATCGCCTGGTTGCGCAGGATGTCCGCCGTCTGCTGCTCCTGCTGCTTGGCGATGAGGTCCTTCTCGGCCTCGACCTTGGCGATGTTGACCATCAGGTCGCGCTGCACGCCGGCCTCCTGCACCTGCCGCTCCTTGTCGATCTCCTTGGTCTCGACGAGGCGGCGCTGCTCGATGTCGTAGGTCTCGGCCTGCTGGCGCCGCTCGGAGCGGATCATGGCCACATCCGCCTGCTGGGTGGCCTCGGCCTCAGCCTGCTCCTTCTCCAGGTCCAGCACTTGCTTGCGGGTGTCCACATTCTTCTGTGTGATCTCGCGCTCGGCGTCGCGCTCGTACATGTTCCGCTCGACGCGCGCCTGCTGGGTGATCTCGGCGATCTTGCGCAGGCCCTGGGCGTCGAACACGTTCTGCTCGTTCAGGCGCGAGGTGTCGGTCTGATCCAGCCGAGAGATGGTGACCGACTCCAGAGTCAGACCGTTGGACTTGAGGTCCTCACGGACCAGCTCCGAGACCGCCGTGGCGAAGTCGTCGCGCTCGGCGTGAAGCTGTGCCAGTTCGCGGGTCGCCGCGACCGAGCGCAGCGCGGAGACCAGCTTCTCGAAGACCAGGTCCCTGACCGCGGCGGCGTTGATTGATCGGTCGCCGAGCGATCGGGAGGCGTTGAGGATGTCGTCCTTGACAGCCTGCACCTTGATGTAGAACTCGGCGCGGATGTCGCAGCGGAGGTTGTCGCGGGTGATCAGCGCGTCCTCGCCCCCGCGCTCCACCTCCAGCTTCATGCTCTCCAGCACGACCGGGACGGTCTTGTGCACCACCGGGATGACGATGGCGCCGCCGTCCAGCACCACGGAGCGTCCCCCCATGCCCGTGCGCACGAAGGCCTCGTTGGCGCTGGTCCGCTGGTAGAGCTTGGCGATGATGATCAGCACCGCCGAGGCCACGAGCACCCCGGCGCCGATGACCGTGAGGATCATCTGTGTTATCGGGTTCAGGCCCTCGACCGTCCACGGCCCGATCACCAGCGCCATGCCCAGCAACACCATTCCTATCGGTAAGGCCATCAGTGTTCCCCTCCATCAGTCTCTCGTTGCGTACGTTTACGGCTGGTCGCAAACGCCCGCTGTGCGAGGCGGAGGATGGACGTTGGCGGTGCCCGGTCGCCGGGACATCTTCGGGGCCGGCGGCGTGAGCGGCGCTGACAGCCATCCTCCCCCGCGGCCCCTACAGGGGCGAGGCTGTGAGGTCATAGTAATCACCCTTCACGTGGTAGCGTACCAGGAT
Organism: Armatimonadota bacterium; assembly: GCA_049975765.1. Taxonomy (GTDB): domain Bacteria; phylum Armatimonadota; class Zipacnadia; order Zipacnadales; family UBA5352; genus JAYENL01. The sequence continues at coordinate 12,641 of JBNGDZ010000016.1, read as the reverse complement.
GACCTCCGCGCCCTTGGCGAGGCTTCCCTCCAGTGACCGGCCCATCACCTGGTGCAAAGTGCCGCTCTCATCCTTGACGTGCACCACGCCCCGGCTGCCGTCGCGGATGCCGTAGACGGGCACGCCGACCCGGCCCACCAGATCCTCCGGTCCCACCGCGTAGGTCTCGCGCGTGGGCATGATCCGATGCAGCCCTCGGGCCACCGATCCTGTGAGCGTCAGCGAGGAGAGCACTGCAAGCGCCAGTGACGGCCATACGTAGACCGTGGGCGCCCAATCCCAGGGCAGCAGGTGCTCGAACAACCCGTTCGCGATCAGGCCCGTGGCCCCGAACAGCACCATCAGGCAGGTGCCCAGAATCGACAGCGGGACCTTGCCGAAGCCCAGCACCGAAAGCGCCCGGAGCAACATTGACGGCTCGTGGGCGTGCACGGTCGCCTCGTGCTGGGCCTGCAGGTCGTGGTCCGCCTCCACGTCGTGACCCACATCTGCGTCGTGGCCGACGCCCACCTCGTGGTCCACCTCCACGTCATGGTCCATCTCCACGTCGTGGCCCAGCTCAACGTCGTGATCGACATCCACCTCGTGAGCCATGTCGAGGTCGTGATCGACGTCGAGATCGTGGTCCATGCCCACATCGACATCGTGATCCATGTCGAGATCGACGTCATGGTCCATGGCCACGTCCACGTCATGATCCATATCGAGGTCTACATCATGGTCCATGTCGAGATCCACATCGTGGTCGAGATCCGCGTCCACGTCGGTGTCCACGTCCGTCTCCCCCGTCAGGTCGCCGATGCCCGTGGCGCTCAGGAGCAGGTAGACGCCGGCCAGACCAACGGGAGCCACGAAGATCAGATTGTACCACTCGAGCAACGCCATCGGTCCAACCTCCTCTCAACCTCGAGACTGCAGGCCCGAGGCGGGCACTCAGCCCTCGGATAGGGGCTCCTCGATGTTCGGCTCCTCCAGCAGAGCCCGGGCTCGGGAAATCACATTCTCCCGATCCTGCGGCGGCGTGTGCGGAGCCGGCTGTGGCGTGTGGCCGCCCGTTGCTTCCAGATGGTCTAGGACGTCGAGCCGATACGCTTCGGCGCGCGCCTCGTCCTCCAGGCGGGTGAGCTCCTCTTTGTCGAGAGCTCCCCCGGTCTCCCCGATGGACCTGCGCAGCTCGGCCCGGCGCTGGTTGATCTCCTCGGCCATGCGCAGATCGCCCAGCCTGGCGAGACGCTCCGCCGCCGCCTCCTCTCGCATCCGGAAGCGGTCCATGAGCTCTCGCGCACGGCCCCTCTCCACCTCAAGCCGAGACATGGCGAGGGTGAGCTTCCGCACGTCGGGCTCGGCCGCGTCAAGCAGCTGCCTAAGGTCAAGCTCGGTGCGGCGGGCCTGGGCGACGGCGAGGAGCACGAGGGTGCGGAGCTCGTCGAGTTCCGCGCGCACCTGCTCCGCCTCGCGCGTCGTGTCGTCCTCGCCGACACAAAAAAAGTCAGCCACAATGCGCCGCAGCCAACTGATTATGCCCATATTCTCCTGTACACCCTCTTATTCGTCCCCTACGAGTAATATACCCCCGGCGCGGGCGGGCAAACGAAATCCGCTTCAGCCGGTACACTGCACCGCCGCCAGCCGCTCGCCGACGCGCTGGATCCGCTTCAGCGAGGCGTCCGGTGGGGTGGTATCGGCGATGGAGTAGATGATGCCTCGCATGTCGCTGCCGGCCTCGATGGCCGCGTCCAGATGGGCCTCGAACTGTTCGTCGGTGAAGCTGTCTGGCAGCACGCTCGCCGAGCATATCCCGCCCCAGATGGCCGGGTGCGTCCCGAAGACGCGCCGGTACTCGGCAAGCGGAAGACTCGTCATCGGCGCGGGGCAGACCGAGTCCGCCAGGTCCACTCCACAATGTACATACAACTCCAGGAGGCCCCGGTTCTCGCCATCGGTGTGGGTCGCGACCAGCTTGCCGGCCTGGTGCAGGCGCGCCGTGGCCTCAGTCAGGAAGGGAGCGATATGCTCGGCGAACAGCGGCGGGGGCGTGAGCATCACGTCGTAGTTGGCCCCCAGCATCACGACCTCGGCACTGCTGGCCGCGCAGGCCTCCACCACGTCCCGGAGCAGCCCCTCCATGCGGTCGGCCGTCTCCGCCATCAGATCCGGATGGTCATGCAGGTCGTAGTAGAACTGGTCGTAGGGCACCAGCTCCTTGAGCAGGTGATGCATCGGCGAGGCGGCGACGTTGGCGAAGGCCACCGCCACACCGTCATCACCGACGTCGTCGCGGAAGGCGTCGTACCTCCCGCCCGGCTCCACCTCGAGGTCCTCGAAGACGAAGGCGATGACCTCGTAGTCCTCCAGCGTCTCGACCGCCCGCTTGGAGGTGTGCAGCAGCGTGACTCCATCTCGGCGCATCTGCCGGGTGTAGTGGAGGATGGTGGTCACCGACCCGACCGGCGTGCGGTAGGTGACCCGGTAGGTATCGCCGTCGGGGGAGGTGTTGCGCTCGACGATGCGCTCGGTGCGGCGAAAGCGCAGGCGGTAGGGCTGATTGCGGACGTGAACGAGGCCGAGGGACTGATCGGCGATCTGGTCGGGCTCCTCAACGTCGAGGAAGTCCGGGATCACCTCGTGGCGGCCGACGCCGAGGTCGGCCACGATCTCCGGCAGGGACAGGTCCCGCCACTGGGCCGGCAGCGTGCCGCGCGTCCGGTTCGCATTGTACCACAGGTCCAGGCGGGGCACCCAGGGCACACGGTCCACCGGCTCGCCGCGGATGGCGGCGAGGATCCGCTGCCGGTGTGTCATGCCGACCCCCTCCCGGACACCGCTCTGTTGCCCTAACCGGCATTTCCAGTCATCTCGCGGGGGGACCTCCCCTGGACCTGCCCAGTCGGGAAGGTCGGGGGGATGGGGAGGGCGAACCATCAGCCTCCGGTAGCGTTGATGGGCCGGGGTGGAGCCTGAGCGGCGCGTTCGCGGAACGCTCCGCTCACCGCTCGCTACGCTCGCGGCGGCTCCTCCATCATGGGCGCCGCCCATGCTCGTGATGCGGCAGACCGCCTGGACTCCTGCCACTCAGCACCAGCCAAGAGGCGCGCACATCCCCGATGGAAGGCGCGCGTATGATGCCTTACTGTGACGATGCCGTGGCTCTTAACTGCGATGAGATCGAGCGGATGCAGGTGCGCCTGCTGCGCGAGACGATCGAGCGCGCCCGCACAACGCCCGCCTACGCCGAGCGGCTGGAAGGCGTCCCTGCGGAGGAGATCGCCAGCCCCGAGGCCGTTCGACGACTGCCGCTGACGACCAAGGAGCAGCTCAGGGCGGGCATGCCGGACGGCTTCCTGGCCGTGGACCCGCGCGAGGTCATCCGGATGCACTACTCCTCGGGCACCACGGGCCTGGCCACTGCGGTCTACCACACCAGGGGCGACGTCGAGCGCTGGTCGCAGTGCGTGGCGCGGGGGATGCTGGCGGCGGGCGTCACCGACGAGGACGTCTTCCAGAACATGATGGGCTACGGGCTGTTCACCGGCGGGCTGGGCTTCCACTACGCCGGGGAGCTGATCGGCTGCATGACCATCCCGGCAAGCTCCGGCAACACCCAGCGACAGCTCCACCTCATGGAGAGCTTCGGCTCCACCGTGCTGCACATCATCCCCAGCTACGCCCTGCGGGTGCTGCACGTGTGTCGTGAGGTGGGCATCGACCCTCGCGAGGACCTCTCGGTGCGAGTCATCTTCGTGGGCGGCGAGCCGCACTCGGAGCAACTTCGTCGCCGCATCGAGGAGGGCTTCGGGGCGAGGGTCTTCAACTGCTACGGGCTCTCGGAGATGTGCGGGCCGGGCGTTGCCATGGAGTGCGCCGAGCAGAGCGGCCTGCACGTGTGCGAGGATCACTACATCGCCGAGGTTCTCGACCCCGGGACGCTCCAGCCGGTGGGGCCCGGGCAGCCGGGGGAGCTGGTGCTGACCACGCTCCGGCGGGAGGCCATGCCGCTGATCCGCTACCGCACGCGTGACATCGTGCACGTCATCCCCGGCGAGTGCCCCTGCGGCAGCCGGCATCTGCGCATCTCGCGCATCGAGGGGCGCACCGACGACATGCTGGTGGTCAAGGGCGTCAACGTCTACCCCATTCAGGTGGAACGGGCGCTGCTGGATATCGAGCAGGTGGGCAGCAATTACATCATCACGATCGACCGCCCGGAGGACCTGGACCGCATGACCGTGGCCGTGGAACTCACGCAGAAGGCCTTCACCGACGAGATGCGGCGGCTCAACGCGCTGCGGGATCGCATCGCCCGGCGGCTGCACTCGGAGCTTGACATCGGCGTGGAGGTCGAGCTGCACGAGCCGGGGGAGCTGCCGGTCAGCGACGGGAAGGCCGTGCGAGTCATCGACAGGCGGGAGCAGGAGACGCAGAGCTGATGGCAGAGAGCGCGAAGGACCTGTCCGACGTCCTGTTGCTGTCGGGCAACGAGGCCATCGCCCGGGGGGCGTGGGAGGCGGGGGTGCGCCTGGGCAGCGGCTACCCGGGGACCCCGTCGTCGGAGATTCTGCCGGCGCTGAGGGACCTCGGCGGCGTCTACGTGGAGTGGTCGGTGAACGAGAAGGTGGCGCTGGAGGTGGCGGCCGGGGCCTCCATCGCCGGCGCCCGCGCGCTGGTGACGATGAAGCACGTGGGGCTGAACGTGGCCGCCGACCCGCTGTTCACGCTCTCCTACACCGGCGTCGGCGGCGGGCTGGTGATCGTCACGGCCGACGACCCCTCCATGCACTCCTCGCAGAACGAGCAGGACAACCGCAACTACGCCCGCGCGGCGAAGGTCCCCATGCTCCAGCCCGCCGACAGCCAGGAGGCGCGGGACCTGACCATGGTGGGCTTCGAGCTGAGCGAGCGCTTCGACGTCCCGGTGCTGGTGCGACCCGTGACGCGCATCTGCCACTCCGACGGCCTGGTGAGGGTGGGCGAGCGGCGGGAGAGGGAGCCGACGGGAGAGCTGGAGCCGTACCCCGAGAAGTACGTCATGATCCCCGCTCACGCCCGGCGGCGGCGGGTGGCGATGGCGGAGCGGACGCGGAAGCTGCTGGCCTTCGCCGAGGAGACGGACCTCAACCGGGAGGAGATGGGCGACAGGTCGCTGGGCATCATCGCCGCCGGCGTGGCCTATCAGTACGCCAGGGAGGCCTTTGCCGACGCGTCGTTTTTCAGGCTGGGGCTGGTATGGCCGCTGCCGGCGGATCGCATCCGGGCGTTCGCCGAGAGGGTGGATCGGCTCTACGTGGTGGAGGAGCTCGATCCGTACCTGACCGAGCAGGTCCTGGCGATGGGCGTGGAGGTGGAGCCGGTCGAGGATCGCTTCCGCATCGGGGAGCTGACGCCCGGCAGAGTGAGGGAGATGATCACGGGCGAGCCGCCGCCGGCGACTACGCCCGATGACGATCTGCCGCCGCGGCCGCCGACGCTGTGCGCCGGCTGCCCGCACCGGAGCGTCTTCGTGGCGCTGCGGAAGCTGAAGGCCTACGTGACCGGCGACATCGGGTGCTACACGCTGGGAACGCTCCCGCCGCTGGAGGCGCTGCACACCTGCCTGTGCATGGGCGCCGGGATCGGGGAGGCCCACGGCATCCAGAAGATCCGCGGCCACGAGGCGCCGGTGGTGGCGGTCATCGGGGACTCCACCTTCACGCATTCGGGGATCACCGGGCTGGTGAACATCGCCTACAATGCGGGCGTGAGCACGGTCGTGATCCTGGACAACCGCACCACCGCCATGACCGGCGGGCAGGTGCATCCCGGAGTGGGCGAGACGCTCTCAGGGATGCCCGGCCGGGCGCTGGACTTCGAGAGCCTTGCGCGCGCCATCGGTATCGAGGACGTGCGGGTGGTCGATCCCTACGACATGGCCGCGACCGAGAAGGCGTTGCGGGAGGCGATGACCTCCGCCGAGCCCTCAGTGGTGATCGCCAGGCGCGAGTGCGTGCTCACCGCGCGGCGCAAGCGGCCGGCCCCGGAGCTCGATGCGGAGGCGTGCATCCGCTGCGGGCAGTGCATCCGCCTCGGCTGCCCGGCGCTGTCGGCGGTAGACGACGGCGGTGAGAGGCCGCTGCCGCAGATCGACCCGGCGCTGTGCACGGGCTGCCTGATGTGCGTGCAGGTGTGTCCGGTGGATGCGCTGAGGGCTCCGCAGGGCTCCGGGGAGGGCGATGCGTGATGGTCACGAATGTGCTTCTGACCGGGGTCGGCGGGCAGGGGATCATCACCGCCAGCACCGTGCTCTCGCAGGCCTGCCGGCTGGCCGGATGGCAGGTCAAGAAGAGCGAGGTCCACGGCATGAGCCAGCGCGGGGGGAGCGTCAACAGCTACGTGCGCTTCAGCCCCGACGGGCAGGTGGCCTCGCCGCTGATCCCCGAGGGCGCTGCCGACATCATGCTGGCCTTCGAGCCGTTGGAGGGCCTGCGGCAGATCGCGCAGACCGCGCCGGACGCCACCGTTCTGACCGAGGAGCGCCGCATCGTGCCGGTCACCGTGAACCTGGGGGGCTTCAGCTACCCCCAGGACGTGCTGGAGCGTGTGCTGGCCACCGGCCGGAAGGTGGTGGTCATTTCGGCCGCCCGTGCGGCGGCGGAGCTGGGCGAGCCGCGGGCGGCCAACACCATCATGCTGGGGGCGCTTTCGACGCTGCTGGAGCTGCCGGGCGACGCGTGGGGGCAAGCGCTGCAGCGTGTGCTCAAGCCGGGGGCGCTCGAGGTGAACCTGCAGGCCTTCGCGGCGGGGCGTGCACTGATGGAATCTGACTGACCGCGCGGGGCAGGCGCGTGGTGCGCGGTCGCTGGCCGTTCGACGGCGGGCTGTCACTCAGTCACAAGGAGGCGTCGGAGATGATCTGGGACCGGTTCTACGAGTGCATGGACCCCGAGCAGCGCGCCGAGCTGCAGGTGCGGCGGCTTCGGGAGACAGTGGCTCGGCTCAACGTTAACGTCCCATGGTACCGCGACAGGTTCGCGGAGAAGGGCATCGCGCCGGAGGACATCCGGTCCCTGGATGACCTGCAGCACCTGCCCTTCACCACCAAGGACGATCTGCGCGACACCTACCCCTTCGGCCTGTTCGCGGTGCCGCCGGAGGAGTGCGTGCGCATCCACGCCTCCTCGGGTACCACGGGCAAGCCGGTGATCGCGGGGTACACGCCGGAAGATATCAACATCTGGGCTGAGACCATCGCTCGCACCATCGCCTGCGGCGGCGGCACCAGCCACGACGTGCTGCACAACGCCTACGGCTACGGGCTGTTCACCGGGGGCCTGGGGCTGCACTACGGCGGGGAGCGGATGGGCTGCCTGGTCGTACCCGTCTCCGGTGGCAACACCGAGCGCCAGCTCATGCTCATGGAGGACCTGGGCAGCTCCATCCTCTGCTGCACGCCCTCCTACGCCCTCACCATCGTGGACCAGGCCGAGGAGTTGGGCTTCGACCTGGGCCGCATCGACCTCAAGTCCGGGCTCTTCGGCGCCGAGCCGTGGAGCGAGGGGGCGCGGGAGAGCATCGAGGAGCGCCTGGGGCTGTCGGCGCATGACATCTACGGGCTCACGGAGATCATCGGCCCCGGCGTCTCGGCCGAGTGCGAGGCCAAGGCGGGGCTGCACGTCTTCGACGACCACTTCATCCCCGAGATCATCGACCCCGACACCGGCGAACAGCTCCCAGCCGGAGAGAGGGGTGAGCTGGTCTTCACCTGCATCAGCAAGCGGGCCTTCCCCATCATCCGCTTCCGCACCAGGGACATCTCGCGGCTGGACCATGGGGTCTGCGAGTGCGGGCGCACGCACCCGCGCATGGAGCGCATCACCGGCCGCACCGATGACATGCTCATCATCCGCGGCGTGAACGTCTTCCCGTCCCAGATCGAGGAGGTGCTGCTGAAGATCGAGGAGGTGGAGCCGCATTACCAGCTTGTGCTCACCCGCGAGGGGCGGCTGGACAACCTGGAGGTGCAGGTGGAGGTCTCGCCGAGCATGTTCTCGGACGAGGTGCGCAAGCTGGAGGCGGTGGAGGAGAAGATCCGGGAGCGGCTGAACTCGGCGATCGGCATCCGGATGGACGTTAAGCTGGTTGAGCCCAAGACGATCGAGCGCTTCGCAGGCAAGGCCAAGCGCGTCGTTGACAAGCGTGAGGAGGCGTGAGCGATGAGCGGCGGCGACATTCTATCCAAGCAGGTCTCGGTCTTCCTCGAGAACAAGTCGGGCAGGCTCGCGGAGGTGTGCCAGACGCTGGGCGGTCATGACATCAACATCCGCGCGCTGTGCATCGCCGACACCTCGGACTTCGGCATCCTGCGGCTGATCGTGGACGATCCGGAAGCGGCCGTGCAGGTGCTGCAGGGCGAGGGCTTCTCGGTGGGCAGCACCGGGGTGCTGGCGCTGCGCATTCCGGACCGGCCGGGCGGGCTGGGGGAGGTGCTGGAGCACCTGCAGTCCGAGGACATCAACGTGGAGTACATGTACGCGTTCTTCATCACCATCGCCGGCGACGCGGTGGTGCTGTTTAAGGTCGATGACTCCGTGCTGGACAAGACGCTCGGGGTGCTCGACGAGGCGGGGATCACCGTCATCCCCGCCGAGCAGGTCTACGAGCTGTAGCGGAGAGACCTCTCTCCGCGTTGGAGGGCGCATCGCGCACACAATGCGCTGGCGAGGGCGGTCCGGGTCGGTCTCGCGCTGAGGTCTGACCGGCGTCAGCCGAGCACCTTGCGGACGACCTCGCAGACACGGTCGATCTGATCGTTCGTGAGCTCGGGGTACATCGGCAGGGAGAGCACCTCGTCGGCGGCGCGCTCCGTCTCGGGGAGGGAGCCGGGGCCGTAGGCGAGGTGCGCCATTGCCTCCTGCAGGTGGCAGGGGATGCGGTAGTGGACGGCGTGGCCGATGTCGGCCTCGGCCAGGGCGGCGGCCAGCTCGTCCCGGCGCGGCGTGCGGATGGTGTAGACGTGATAGACGTGCCGCGCCCAGGGCCTCTCGACTGGAAGCTGCACCTGCAGGTCGGCCAGGTTCTGATTGTAGCGCGCGGCATGGCGGCGGCGGGCCTCGTTCCACCCCGCGAGCCGCCGCAGCTTGATGCGCAGCACCGCCGCCTGCAGCTCGTCGATGCGGCTGTTGTAGCCCACGTAGCGGTGGACATACTTCTCCCGACTGCCGTGGACCCGCAGATACCGGACGCGATCGTCCAGCTTGGCATCGTCGGTCGTGACGGCGCCGGCCTCGCCGTAGGCCGCCAGGTTCTTGCTCAGGTAGAAGCTGAAGATACCCCCGTGACCCAGCCCGCCCACCGGTTTGCCGCGGTATTGTGCTCCGTGCGCCTGGGCGGCGTCCTCCAGCAGCAGCACGTTGCGGTCGCCGATGGCCTCGCGCAGCCCGTCCATGTCGGCGGGGTGGCCGTAGAGGTGCACGGGCATGACGGCGCGCGTGTTGGGCGTGATCCGACGGGCCACCTGCTCGGGATCGATGCAGAAGGTCTCCGGGTCGATATCCACCAGCACGGGCGTGGCGCCCACATGGAGGATGGCCTCGATGGTGCCGATGAAGGTGAAGGAGACGGTGATGACCTCGTCGCCGGGACCGACACCGGCGGCTCGCAGCAGCAGGTGCAGTGCCTCCGTGCCGCTGCCGACGCCGACGGCGTGCGCCACATTGCAGAACTCGGCCCACTCCCTCTCGAAGGCCTGCACGTTGGGGCCGAGGACAAGCTGCATACCGGAGAGCGCCCGGTCGAACGCCTCCAGGACCTCGTCGCGGAGCTGCTCGTACTGTATCTTCAGATCGACCAGGGGGATTCCCACAGATGGGACACCTCGCGTCATCTCACGGCGCGGGGCCGCGCAGGCTGCTTTCGGTGTTAGAGGGAAGAGATGAGTAAAGGTTGCGGCCGGGGGACTATCGGCTCAGCGACAGGTGGCGCACGCTGATGACGTCGATGAGGGAGCGGAGGCGCTCAAGGACGTGGTCCAGGTCCTGGCGGCGCCGGATGTCGAGCTTCAGGTCCAGCCGCGCCACGCCGGAGTCGGTGGTGGAGGCGTTGGCGGTGGCGATGTTGATGCCGCACTCGGCGATGACCGCGGCGATGTGCGAGAACAGGCCCACGCGGTCCACGGCCAGGATCTCGATCTCGTGCTGGAAGACCGCGCCGTCGCCGTTGCGCGACCAGGTCAGCGGGACCACCCGGTCCGGCTCGTTCTCGGCGTGGTAGCGCAGGTTCTTGCAGTCGCTGCGGTGGATTGTCAGGCCCCTTCCGCGCGTGATGTAGCCGGTGATGTCATCGCCCGGCAGCGGGGAGCAGCACTTGCTCAGACGGCACTGAAAGCCATTGACGCCGTCAACCGAGACCGCCGGCGCATCGCCGCGGGAGAGGGTGCCGCCTGACCCGCTCTCGGCCAGGACCTGCTCGACCTCCTCCGCAAGGCTCTCCGGCCGAACCTCGTCTGCCACCAGGTCCCGGATCACCGTGTCGGCCTCCACATCTCCGTAGCCGACGGCCGCCAGGAGGTCGTCGGTCTCCTTGAAGCCGAAGCTCTCCAGCAGGTGGCTCAGGTCCTCGAGGTCCACTGCCTCCTGCACGGCCGGTGGATACTGTGACAGCGCCTCCCGGAGGGCGTTCGTGCCGGCCTCAACGTTCTCAGCGTGCACCTTGGCCCGGAGGTGGCGACGCACCTTGGCCTTGGCCCTGGAGGACTTGATCAGCTCCAGCCAGTCGCGGCTGGGCTCGGCGGAGGCGGAGGTCAGGATCTCGGCGATGTCGCCGTTGCGGAACTCGTAGCTGAGCGGAACCTGACGGCCGTTGACTCGGGCGCCGACGCAGTGGTGGCCGATCTCGGTGTGGATGCGGTAGGCGAAGTCGATAGGCCCGGCGCCGGCGGGGAGGTCGATGACGTCGCCGTCGGGGGTGAACACGAAGACCTGATCGTTGAACAGGTCGGTCTGCAGCAGCTCCAGGAACTCGTGGCTCTCGGTCAGGTCGGTCTCAAGCTCCAGGACCTGGCGCAGCAGCGAGATCTGGTCGTCGGAGGGCGTGCCCCGGCCTCCCTCCTTGTAGCGCCAGTGCGCCGCCACTCCGTACTCCGCGACCCGATGCATCTCCCATGTCCGGATCTGCACCTCCAGCGGCTGCTTGTCAGGCCCGATGACCTTGGTGTGCAGGGACTGATACTTGTTGGCCTTCGGCTTTGCGACGTAGTCGGTGAACATCCCCTGTATCGGCATCCACAAGGCGTGGACGAGACCGAGGGCGGCGTAGCAGTCCGCCACGCTGTCGGTGATGATGCGAATGGCGGCCAGGTCGGCGATCTGGTCGAAGCTGATGTCCTGGCTGTTCATCTTCTGGGCGATGGAGTAGATGTGCTTGGCCCGGCCATGGACTCTGGCGGTGATGCCCTCGGCCTGCAGTCGGCCCTGCACCGCGGTGCAGACGGCCTCGATCTTCTGCTCCCGCTCCGCCCGGCCCTGGCCGAGGAGCTGCGCGACCTCGTAGTAGGCCTCCGGCTCCAAGTAGCGGAATGACAGGTCCTCCAGCTCCCACTTGAAGCGCCAGATGCCCAGGCGGTGGGCCAGCGGGGCGAAGATGTGCAAGGTCTCCGTGGCGGTGCTCCGCTGCTTCTCCTCCGGGAGGGCAAAGAGCGTGCGCATGTTGTGGAGACGATCTGCAAACTTGATGAGGATCACGCGGATGTCCTGGGCCATGGCCAGGAGCATTTTGCGCAGATTCTCGGCCTGTCGCTCCTGCCTGGTGTGAAAGTCCAGGCGCGTGAGCTTGGTCACACCGTCCACGAGCTTGGCGACGGTCTGGCCGAAGCGCTCCTCGATCTGGCCGAGGTCGGCGTGAGTGTCCTCCACCGTGTCGTGCAACAGGCCCGCGATGACCGTGACGGGGTCGGCCTCGATCTCGCTCAGAATCTCTGCAACAGCCAGGGGGTGTGTGATGAAAGGATGGCCGGTCTTGCGGGGCGGAGTGTCGGCGTGGGCCCTCTCTGCGAACTGGTAGGCGGCCTCCAGCCGCGCCACGTCCTCCTCGGACCAGTAGTCCCCCACCCGGCTGAGGATGCCCTGCAGGTTAGTGGGGTGTGTGTTCGTGGTGCTCAAGTCAACACGTCCCCGAAGGCTTAAGCTTCTCTCTGGAAAAGTATACCATGCCACGCCAGGTCCCCGCAACATGGCGTTGCTGGGCGGCAGCACCCAGATTCGTATGCACGGGGGGCGGAGCAGGCTGCTGGAATGCAGGTGGCAGTGCGGCTGCTCTCGACCCATAAGCCGGGAAGGCGGGCGCCATGTCATTCGTCGTCCGGAGGGGGGCGTCTTCGAGGCCCCAGCGTCGTGTGCTGGCACCGAGGCGAGCCCACCTGACCGCGCCGGATCGCTCCAGGCGGCCGGCGGAGGAACACACCCGGCTGTGTCGAATGAGTGCTGAGCGTCGGAGGCGGCGGAACTGATCTTGCGCCTCCACACTTCCGGCGCCTCCCGGCGTCGAGGGCAAGGAGACGGTCGCTCGCCCATGAGTCTGCGCGCCACGACACTCGGCCTCGCGCTCCTGGTGGTCGGGGTGGCGTGGATCCGCTACGCCTCACTGATCACCTTCGGGGCGAACATCGATAACAG
>JBNGDZ010000015.1:11044-22578 GCA_049975765.1 Armatimonadota bacterium | reverse complement strand
AACGGCGTAGATGCCCCCGGAGACCATGCCTCCGACGCCCATGGCGACGACTTCCTTCAGTCCCAGCCTGCTCCCGGCGTCGGAGCCCTGCTCCGACATGGCGGCTCACGTCCCTCCATCAGCGCTCATCATCGAGGAGCCGGTCGAGCTTCTCGCGCGGCCCGTCCAGCGAGCGGGCGCGCCGCATCATGCCCGCCCAGGGGTCATCCTTCTGCGCCAGCCGGCGCGGGACGCTCTGGATTGTCCAGTCGCGCGGCCCCAGGTCGCTGTCGTGGACCTCACGCCAGTCCAGCGGCGTCGCCACCGGCGCCCCGGGCCGAGCGCGCACCGCGTAGGGCGCCACCGCCGTGGCCCCGTAGGAGTTGCGCAGCACGTCCAGGAACAGCCGGCCCCGCCGCTTCTTCTTGCGCTGCTCCAGAGTGTACTCCTTGGGGCTGCGGCGCACCAGCAGTTCGGCCAGATCGCGGGCGAACTGCCGGACGGCGTCGAAGACGTGGTCGCGGCGTAGCGGCACGATGATATGGAGGCCTTTGGAGCCCGTGGTCTGCACGAAGGGCACCAGGCCCACCTCCGCCAGCACCTCCTGCAGCTCCAGCGCCGCCCGGCGCACCGGCCCGAAGTCCCGGCTGTCGCCGGGCGGGTCGAGGTCGTAGATCATCCTGTCGGGCCGCTCCAGGTCCTCGGTGCGCGACAGGTACAGGTGCGGTGTGAGCACGGCCTGGTTGGCCAGGTAGACCAGCGCCGCCGCGCTGTCCACGACGGGCGCCTCGAAGCTGCCGCCCTCGCGCTTGGGGAAGTGGACGGTCCTGATCCAGTCGGGGAAGTAGTCGGGGGTGTTCTTGTTGTAAAAGCCCGAGCCCTGCAGCCCGTCGGGGAAGCGCTGCATGCTCACCCCGTAGCGCTTCATGTGCGGGACCATGACATCGGCGACGCCCTCGTAGTAGTCGATGACGTCGCCCTTGGTCAGCCCGGCGTCGGGGAAGAAGACCTTCTCGCGGCTGGAGATCTCGATCTCGCGCCCACCGATCCTCATGCGCCGCTCACGCCTCCTTGTGCACGTCCTCGGGCTCCTTGTCGCGGCGCAGGCCCAGGTATCGCGGGTGCCGCAGCTTGTCGTCCTTCGTCCACTCCGTGAAGCCCACCTCGCACACCAGCGTCGGGGTCACGAAGTGCACGCCCTTGCCGCCGGCGTCGCCGACGTCGAACGGTGAGGTCTTCCGCTCCATCGACGACAGGCGCCGGTGAAGGCTTTCGAGCGTGTCGTCGTCGAAGCCGGTGCCGACCTTGCCGGCGTAGATGAGGTCGCCGTCACGGTAGAAGCCCACCAGCAGTGCTCCGAAGCCGATTCGCTCGCCCTTGGGGTCCGTATAGCCGCCGATGACCAGCTCCTGCTGGTGGACGCACTTGAACTTCAGCCACTTGCGCGAGCGGCTGTGCACGTACTGCGAGCCCGCGTGCTTGGCGATGAGCCCCTCCCAGCCCTTCCGGCAGGCCTCCTGGAGGTACTCCGCGCCCTCCTCGTTGCGGTGTTGCGTCCAGCGCAGGGGGTCGTCCCAGCCTACGGCCGCCCGCAGCACGCGCTTGCGCCCGCGCAGGCCAACGCGGGTGATGTCGTAGCCGCCCAGATACATGCAGTCGAAGATGTAGTAGTAGACGCGGACGCCGCTGCTGAGGGCCTCCTCGCGGCTGGAGACGTGCATGCGGTCCTGCAGGCGCTGGAAGTCGCTCACGTTATCGGCGTCGAAGGCCACCACCTCGCCGTCGAGGATGCATCGCCCTGGCGCCTGCCCGGCGACGGCCTCCTCGACCTCCGGGTAGCTGTCGTTGATGCGCTTGCGGTTGCGCGACATCAGCCGCACGTCGTCCCCGTCCCGGTAGACGATGACCCGCTCGCCGTCGAGCTTGCGCTCGAAGAGCCACTCGGGGTCCGAGAAGTGCTCGTGGCTGAGCGTCGCCAGCATGGGGTCCATCCAGTCGGGCATGTCACGCTTCCGAGCCGCGGCGCGCTCCTCGTCAGAGAGCCGGTCGAGGGGATCGCTCACTCGTCATCCTCCTCGCCGCCGCCCTCGTCCTGGGCGATCTCCTCGACGGTGCGTCCGGTCTTCACTGACTTGGCCTCGGTGCTGGTAGGGTTGCGGCGGGCGTCGGCCTCATCGTCCCGCATCTTGATCAGCAGCCAGCGGTCGTCGCCTCCCGTGCGGATCAGCGCGTAGCCTCCGGAGATCTTCTCGCCCTCCAGCCAGACCGTGACGTGGCCGTCCTCGATCTGCTCGGCCACCGACATGGCCTCCTCCTCGCCCTCGTCCTCCTTCAGGTTCCGGTAGCTTCCCCGGTCCCACACCAGCACCGTCCCGCCACCGTACTCGCCCTCCGGGATGGAGCCCTCGAAGTCGGCGTACTCCAGCGGATGGTCCTCGGTGGGCATGGCCAGCCGCTTCTCCCGGGGGTCGGTGGACGGGCCCTTGGGCACCGCCCAGGACTTGAGGACCCCGTCAACCTCCAGCCGGAAGTCATAGTGCAGCGTGGAGGCGTCGTGCTTCTGGATCACGAAGATGGGCCGCCCTTCGGCCCAGTCGAACTCCACCTCCTCGCCGGCAGGTTCGGGTGTCCTCTCAAAGTCCCGCTTCTTCTGGTACTCACTGAGCCTCTCCTCCGAGGGAGCCATGTACCGCCACCTCTTCCGCTCGTATTCCCATCCTTAGACCGATTCGCGGGCCGGGCGAGTGCCTCCTGCAGCGCGACGACAGGCCGGGGGGCGGCCCGGACGCCACGCGCTGGCCTTCGCCTCCGGCGCGGTTACTATGGTGGCCGCGAGCTTGACAGTCGCGCCGGCGTGGCGTACCGTTCCCGCGCATTCTCCCCACTGCAGTCGCGACAGGAGTCGATCATGCCCTTTGCTTATCGGCGCGAGTACCGTGGACCGATCCGGCTGGTGGCCTTCGACTGGGCCGGGACCATCGTGGACTACGGCTGTCAGGCGCCCGCACTGGCCTTCGTGGAGCTGTTTGCCCGGGAGGGCGTCGAGATCACCGTTGAGCAGGCGCGCGGGCCGATGGGCATCGACAAGCGGGAGCACATCGCGGCACTGCTGGCGGAAGCGGAGATCGCTCGCTCGTGGGAGCAGGAGCATGGCTCCCGGCCCACGACCGGCGACGGCGACCGGCTCTTTGAGGAGCTGCACGACATCCAGGTGGGGATGGCGCTCGAGCGCGCGGAGCTGATTCCCGGCGTGCTGGAGGTCGTGGACTGGCTTCGAGCGCGGGGGGCCCGCATCGCCACCAATACCGGCTACTTCCAGGCGGTACTCGACGCCCTCCTTCCCGCCGTGCAGGAGCAGGGCTTCGAGGCGGAGTCCAACGTGTGCGCCACTCAGGTCCCCGAGGCCCGGCCGGCGCCGTGGATGCTGGTGGTGAACATGCTCGAGACCGGGGTCTACCCCCCGGCAGCGGTGGTGAAGGTCGGCGACACGGTCCCTGACATCGAGGAGGGCCTCAACGCAGGAGCGTGGGCGGTCGGCGTTGTGGAGTCCGGCAGCGGCGCTGGCATGACGCAGGAGCAGATCGAGGACCTTCCGGAGGAGGCTCTGGCTGATCTCGCCGAGGACGCACGCTGGACACTCCTCCGCGCCGGCGCACACTACACCGTCACGACCGTCGCGGACCTGCCACCGGTCATCGAGCAGATCGAGGAGCGCCTGGGGCGGGGCGAGCGCCCGTGAGCCTGCCCCCGACCGGCCGCGCGCTCGTCTTCGATCCCGCCACCGGCGACTTCGGGGTCCGCGAGATGCCTCTGCGCCCGCTGCGGGATGGCGAGATCCTGGTGCGGGTGCGCCTGAGCACGATCTGCGGCTCGGACCTGCACACCATCCGCGGCCGCCGCGACCCCGGCGGTCAGATCGTTCTGGGCCACGAGATCTGCGGCACCGTCGCCGCGCTGGGCGATGGCGTGAGAGAGGACTCGCTGGGGCGCGAGCTGCGGGAGGGCGACCGCCTGACCTGGGGCATCGCCGCGAGCTGCGGGCGATGCTTCTTCTGCGCGCGCGGCATCCCGCAGAAGTGCGTGCGGCTCTTCAAGTACGGTCACGAGACGCTCGAGGCCGAGACGCCGCTCAGCGGTGGCTTCGCCGAGTACTGCTATCTCGTCCCCGGCACACCCGTCCATCGGCTGCCCGCCGAGGTCCCGGACGAGCTCGCGGTCTTCGCCAACTGCGCGCTGGCGACGATGGCGGCCGTGGTCCGGCGCGCTGAGGTCACGCCCGGGGGCTCCGCGCTGATCCAGGGCGCCGGGCTGGTCGGGCTGTGCGCGGCGGCGGTCTGCGGGGACCGTGGCGCGGAGACCGTCGCGGTCATGGATCCCTGCGAGGAGCGGCTGGCCCTGGCCGGGCTCTTCGGTGCCACGCACACCCTCAATCCCGCCGAGCCTGACGGCGACGCCGTCACCGAGCTGCAGAGTGTGACGCCGCAGGGGCGGGGCTTCGACCTGGCCATCGAGGCCTGCGGCGCCCCGCAGGTGGTGCCGCAGGGGATCGAGGCCCTGCGTGTCGGAGGGACCTACATGCTGGCCGGCTGCGTGTATCCCGGCTGCGAGGCCGGGATCGACCTGCAGCGCGTGACCACGAAGATGCTTCGGCTCCTGGGCCAGCACAACTACGCGCCTGTGGACCTGGAGGAGGCACTGAGCCTGCTCCGGAGGGCGGGCAAGCGCTTCGCCTTCGACCGCGTGGTGGCCGCCACCTACGCGCTGGAGGAGATCGACGGGGCGCTGGCTCACCTCGAGCGCGACCGGTCGGCCCTGCGCGTGGCCCTGCGCCCGTAGCCTCCACCCCGGGCGCCGCTATGAGGCCGCGGCCCCGCAGGCGGCGATGAGCTCGGCGGAGGTCACCGTGAAGCCCAGGAGCATCTCCACCTCCAGGATCGAAGCCTCGGTCAGCGCCAGGTCGTCCACGGTGTGACCGGCCTCAATGGCGGTCGTCCCGTCGCGGAGCAGCACGATGGTGTACCCGCGCCGCTGCATGGCTCGCATGCCGTAGTCGCGTCCGGGCACGCACATGTTGGCCGCGAAGCCGCAGTAGAACAGGTGCACAATGCCCTCGTGGCGGCAGAGGCGGTGAAGCTGCTCGCCGGTCGCGATGACGAAGTCCTCCGGCCGCGGCTCCAGGCAGGCGATGATGCGCCGGTTATCCCGCTCGGCCTCGACCCACGCGTCGTGCCGCGGCTCCCGGGGTCTGGCGAACTGCGCGTAGTCGCCCTCCTTGTCGCGGAACTGCTCCGGCGGCCACGCGGGAGGCTCCTCATCGGCACCGAACAGCTCCCGGTCGCCCGCGAACTTCGTCCACTGCGGATACAGCCGCGCCTGGGGCGGCGAAGGCGCGTGGATGATGGCCACGCCGGCCTCCCGGCAGGCCTCGGCGGCGGGCACCAGGCGGGTGTTGCAGATCTCCTCGGCACGCTTCTGGTGGCTCGCGATAGGATGCCGATCCCAGCAGTCCACCAGCACGAAACCGGCCTCGCCGGGGTCCATCTCCCAGTCTACGAAGCCGCGCTCGAAGTTGGCCTCGATGTACTCCACGCCCTCATCCACAGAGTGTCGCTGGTATCTCGCGCGGAGCGAAAGGGATCCCATCTGCGTTCCTCCCGTCCGGCTGCTGGCGGCCATGGCCAGCGCCGATGGGTGGCCGGCCTGAGGCCGGTGAGTGCTCCGAGGGGCTTCGCCGCCGCAGTCATCCGGTCCTTTGCCGCCGGAGCCCACCTCCGCACACCAATGCGAAGCGGGGACGCCGCGAACGGCGTCCCCGCCTGCGTGTGGGTGTGGGCCGGCGCTATTGGAGCCGCTGGATGATCTGCTGCTGCATGACCTGATTGTTCTGAAGGTTCAGAAGCTGCAGGCGCAGGTTGCTCGTCCCGAGCTGCTGCCAGTTGCTCGGGCGGAGGGCGGTGACTGCCCCTGCCTGGAGGCCGATGCCGCCGAATGCCCCCTGCTGCATACCCTGACCAACCGGCCCCTGCAGGTTCAGGTCGAACTGCAGGCCGGGTGCACCGATGACCCTGACCTCGAGGCCCTGAGCATCAGGGATGAGCTGCAACGGCTGCGTGCCGAGGTTCTGCATGTTGCGCAGCTCGAAGAGGCGATCTCCGGCCGCCGTGGAGCGGGTGAATCGCAACAGGCTCGTCTGAAGGGCCTGCGGATTGGCGATCTGCAGCGTGGGCAGCAGCAGCAGGTTGCCGAACTGCACCTGACCCGCTCCCCGCGCCTGCAGACCGAAGACCTGCCCCGGCTCGAAGTAGCTGAGCTGGCCAGGGCCGCTGGTGTTGACGTCAAAGGTGAGGCTCTTGCCCTCGGCCTGTCCGAAGACGAAGATCACCGCCTGCTCCCCGGCCGGCTGAAGGGCCGGCACCTGCAGCCGGGGCTGCGGCCGGACGATCACGGGCGGTCGTTGCACCAGCGGGTAGACGATGCTGGAGTTGGGGATCCGGGTGTTCGCGTCCCTGTTGACGGAGCCATCAGGGTTGAAGAAGCGGTTCCCGTCCTCATCGGTGATCTGCCGCACCTCAGTCTCACCGGACGCCACCACCACGACAGTGTCTGCGCCCGGCCCGCCATACTCGGCTCCGGGCAGGTGCGGGTTGGGGGGCGTGCATTCCTCATAGGACATCGCGACGCCCGTCGGCGCCCCGGTATAGGAGAAGGTGTTCTGGGGCCAGTTCACGGTGGCGACGCTGGGGTCGGGGCCGCCGGTCTCGCTCTGTGTGTAGGGGTGGTTGTTATCGTAGTGCAGAATCCGCCGGGTATCACCCGCGACCTCGGTGTCGTAGGGCACCACGGCATGGCCCCAACCATTGCCCCAGATGATCAGGACCGGCCGGTTGATGGTCTCGCTGCAGAGCTGCTCGCAACGGGTAAAGACCGCACGAGCGTCCTGGCTGTTTGCCAACGCGTTGTGGGTGTCGAGGACCTCCTGGGTGTACCACGCGCCCTGCTGCTGCTGAACGGTCTCACGCGTGGTGTCGGTCCACTCATACCACCACACCCACGGCTGGCTCGTGGCCGGGCTGTTGAAGTGGAGTGCATGATACATGTGGTCATGCTCGCCGTTGCGCAGCCGGAGGCTGGAGACGCTCATCCCGTAGCAGTTGCCGCCCGCCCCGGCCGTGGTGTAGGCGTTGTCGAACCACTGCTGGGCTGCCGGCCGGTGGGTGCCGTCGGCGTACTGAACGTTCGATGCTCCGAAGTAGTCGGCGTAGAGCTTCCAGTCGATGGTCGCGCGGCTGAAGTTGGGGAACTTCCAGCCATGGTAGCCTCGGTAGCCTCGGGGCGCGACGATCTCATATTGGGTCGTCGGCGTGTTCTGGCCCGCGTCGTTGTCGCGGACATAGACGTCATGCATCTGCGCGAAGGCCGCGTTGGTGGGTACCTTGAAGCACAGGGAGTTGGGGAAGAACTCCAGGTCCGGGCCCCAGTAATGGGTCTCGGCCGGTGAGCCGTCGAAGTACACGGTGCAGTTGCTGTGGAAGCTGTTGCCCATGGCGTAGGCCCAGATGCCCGGATAGCCCTGATCGGGCCAGAAGCCGCTGATCCTGAACAGGGGCACGTCACGGATACGTCTCAGCAGCGCGGCGTCTATCCGCACGATGGGCAGATCCAGACGATCGGCGGCCTCGGCGTACGGGCGGCTCACGACAAGCAGCATGCTCTCCTGCAGCTCGCGAGGGTACTGCTGGAACTGCGTGACCGCTGCCTTCAGTTTCTCTCCGGGCGCTCCCTGCTCCGCGAGCGACTGCTCGAACTCCCGGGCGAGCGAGGCCGGGGCCATCGTGGCGAGATCGGCCACCTGCACCTGCCCGGCCTGCAGCGGCCTTGCCGGCCTTACCACCCTCGGCCGCTCCTGCGCGATGACGGACGTCACGACCAGCACGAACGCGAGGAGCGGCACCACACGCAAGGAAATGCGTTGCACGGCTGATCAGCCCCTTTCATGCCCCCCGGACGCACCGACTGTTAGACCGGATACCGGCCGCATCAGGCCGCCACCACGGGCCCTGCCTGCTGCCGTGGCAGCCTGCTCTTCTGTTCTTCGCCCGATCCATCGCGCACGTTACAGCCTCATACAGCTCCGGCGGGGACACATTGACATAGGTAGGCCCTTGCGGGCTGTCTCACATTGACCTCGCGCATGCGCGCTCAGAAGTGTATCGACATCGCCCGCGGCGGGCAGACGGGCACGCAGATGCCGCACGCCACGCACTCGTCGGCGTTGAAGTTGACCTCGCGGCTGTCGGGGTCCATGCTCAGAGCATCCGTGGGGCATACCACGATGCAGGCGCCGCAGTGGGTGCAGCGGTCGTGGTCGCGAACCACATCCTGCTCCAGCGGCTGAACGCGCACGCCCTGCTCACGCATGAACTCGATGGCGCCCTCAATGTTCTCCGGCTCACCTACCAGCCCCAGGACCATCAGACCCTCCTGATCCTGGGTGATGTCGGCGCGCAGGATGTTGAAGTGCAGGTTGAAGCACTTGATGGTCGTGGAGGTCACCGGCTGGTCGAGCAGCTGTTTCGGGAAGTGCAGCACGACCCTGCTCTCGGCCATCCTCATTCATCCCCTTCCGGCGCCACGGGCCGATAGTTGAGCATCTTGAAGCCCTCGCTCTCCTCCGGGGAGGGCAACGGCTGAACGGGTTCGTTGAGCGGGAACTCGCCGGCCTCCACCCAGGACTTGAGCGTCTCGGCGATCTCCCGCGCCCGCACGTAGCTCGACAGCGGCGTGGTTGGAACCGTCTTTCCCTGGATCCGGATCTGGCCGCTCTTGAGCTCCGCGTAGGAGACATGTCCCAGCGGCTCCCCCTCATTGTGGCCGTAATCCCGGCTGTAATCCACCAGCGGGGCCACGATGTCGGCGTCGCTGACGCCGGTGAATGCCGCCATCTCCTCGTCCAGGATGGGAATCGCGACCCCGAGGCCCAGCGCGAGCGACACGCCGTAGCCGAGCATGCTCACGCCAACCACGTAGCGTGGACTCATCTGCTTGAGGTCTCCCACCGTCGCCAGCGTGCCCGCGCCGCCGGTGGGGACCCCTCTCTCGTTGCGGGGAACGGTGGGATCGTGCTGGGTACCCTGCCAAAAGACCCGACCCCGGGCGCCCCCGATGAAGATCGGGGTCCCGACGCCGATGGTCCTGTAGTACGGGTCATTCAGCAGCGGGCTGAGCTGTCCGGCGGAGCAGTAGTTGGCGCTGCCCAGGTTCCTCTTGACCACGCCCAGGTAGGTGTAGATGTCGCGCTCGGCGGAGGTGTTGACCGCCACATTGTAGTTCTGGTAGCCGTTACGCGGGTTGCACATGTAGGCCTCATTGAGGTCCCTGATGTTGAGCCACGTGTCCAGCTCCCGCCGCGGATAGCAGTCGGTGCCATAGGACCGGGCCCGGAGGCGCACATCGCGGCCTGCCACCAGGTCCTCGATGACGTGCGCGCCGCCGTAGTTGAAGCTGCCGGGGTGGCTGCGGTTGAGGGGGTCGCCCTCCGCCACCTCCGTGGCTCCGACATACAGGTCCACCGCGGCCAGGCCCGCGTAGGCCGGCACCTCGTTGAGCCAGGCCTTCGAGGCTCTGATACGCGGTGTGGAGTGGCCGAAGTTGAGGAACGCGCCCGATGAGCACATGGGGCTGAAGGTGCCGGTCGTCACCACGTCCACCTTCTGGGCGGCCCCGGCCGCGCCCAGATCATCGACGACGTCAATCATCTCCTCGGCGGTGACCACCACGACCTCGCCGCCTCGAATCCTGTCGTTTATCTCCTCATACGTCTTCGCCACAGGTATCACTCTCTCACAGCCGCGTCCGGTCAGGTCGGCCATGCCGGACGTGGTTTGTCTGCACGATGCGCCCTCCGCCACGGCTCAGCACGCGCCCCGGCCAGGGGCGCTCAGGCATGGCCATACGGATCATCACCTCGGCCTCCGGCTGTATCCGTCCCAGCATCGCCGAACCTCCTTTCGCGCGGCCCAAGGCCGCCTGAGCTCCTACTGCTCGAACAGCTCTGTGGAGAGATAGCGCTCGCCGGTGTCCGGCAGGATGACCACGATGAGCCGGTCACGCATGGCGTCACGTGCGGCCACCGTGAGTGCGGCGTGGACGGCGGCGCCGGAGGAGATTCCCGCCAGGACGCCCTCCTCTGCGGCCAGTCGCCGAGCCATGGCCTTCGCGTCCTCGGTGGTCGCCTGCAGCACCTCGTCGAGCAGGCCCACGTCGAGCACTTCCGGGATGAAGCCCGCCCCGATTCCCTGGATTCCGTGCGGCCCGGCCTCCTCGCCGGAGATGACCGCGGACTCGGCGGGCTCCACGCCGATGATGCGCAGCTCCTCCCTGCGGGGCTTGAGCGCCCGCGCGATCCCCGTGATGGTCCCGCCGGTGCCGATGCCGGCAACCACGGCGTCCACGGTGCCCTCCGTGTCAGCCCAGATCTCCTCGGCAGTGGTCCGCTCGTGGGCCGCCGGGTTGGCGGGGTTCTCGAACTGCATCGGGACCCAGGCGTCGTCGAGCTCCTCGGCCAGCTCCCCCGCCCGCGCGATGGCCGAGTCCATTCCGCCGGCGGCCGGGGTCAGCTCCAGCTCGGCGCCGAAGGCGGCCAGGAGCTTGCGCCGCTCCAGGCTCATGCTCTCAGGCATGCACAGCACGACACGGTAGCCGCGCACGGCGCCAACCATCGCCAGCCCCAGGCCGGTGTTGCCGCTGGTGGGCTCGATGATCGTGGTGCGGCCGGGTTCAATCCGCCCCTCGCGCTCGGCTGCGGCAATCATCTCCCACCCGATGCGCTCTTTCACGCAGCCGGCGGGATTGAAGAACTCAAGCTTGCCGACCACGCGGCCCGGCAGCCCCGAATCCAGCTTCGCCAGCCGGACCAGGGGCGTGCTGCCGATCGTCTCTGTGATGTCGCCGAAGACCCTCACGGCCAACGCCTCCCGCGTGCCTCGGAGGTCTGCCCGTACATGCAAACGGGCCCCGATGCCCGGAGCGGCCGCACATCCCGGCCGGGCGGGGCCCTCTGGAGCTACGACATCATACCCAGCGATCGCACGCGGCCGACGCTCGGTCCGCTCACCTCGGTTCCTGCACGGCGCTGGGCACTGGCTGCCATCTGCGTGTCCGCCTGGTCAAGATTGCGCGGCAATCAGGTCGGCGCTATCAACCGACCGCCGGAGACCTTAGCACAGCGTGCAGGACGTGTCAAATGAGGACGTGGACCAGGGGAGTAAGAACAGCAACGGCGGGGGAGTCAGGTGCTGGCGGGGACAGCACCCTCATCCCCCACCAAACCTTCGGTTCGAGCGGATTTCGGTACTGTGCAGGAATGTAGACGCAGTCGGTGAGCCCAATGTTCACCACACCAGCAGAGTTCGTCCGCAGAGGCGGTTGCCACCGCTGCTGATGGCGGAAGGCGAGGGTGTGGCCCCGCGTGAGGAGCCGGGACCGCCTCCTGCCAGCGTGCGGCAGAATGGGGGGAAGATCATTCGGGAAGTGCCTGCTCCTCCAGCGCGTGGTGC
>JBNGDZ010000015.1:0-11034 GCA_049975765.1 Armatimonadota bacterium | reverse complement strand
AGCTTGAGCCTCGCGATGAAGTCGGGGTCAAGCTCGATGCCCGCGTCCCGGCAGTGGTCGAGGATTCGGCTCCCCAGCGCTGTGTTGATGTGGTAGTGCCGCACAGCCCCGTTGAGTTCGAAAAAGCCGATGCGGTTCACGAGCTCGGGCCTCGGCTCGCCGTTGACCAGCGGGGCGTGGACAGTGCAGTTGGTGAAGCGCGTTCCCAGGCTGCTGTCGAGCGCGTAGATGTCCGCGTCCACGTCCTGAAGAGCCGGCTGGAACCTGCAGTCGGCAAAGGCGAGCTCGCCCCGCAGTCCCGGCGAGCTCACAGTGTTGATTGAGGACCGCTCGAGGAATACGCTGGCGATGCAGTTCTCAAGGTGGGCGCTGATGCCGTCGCAATCGCTGAAGCGTATCTCCGGATAGAGGGCAAGCTCATCGGTATACTCCACCGCCTCCTCCCCACCGAGGAGCAGATGGACGTTGGCAGTGTCGCCAGGGCGTTCAGGAGTGAGCCTCTCGAGCTGCACGGTCTCGACAGCTATCGTGCAGTTCGGGTCCAACCGGCTGCCATCGTATCCGCCGGGTCGGCGCAGGTCGTAGTGATAGGGATCGGGGATGCGAAGCAGACGGACTCCCTGCTCCCGGCCCTCAACCCGGACGTCCCTGAACTGCACGAGACCGGGGAAGAACAGGCGCGTGCCGGCCTCGGTCTCGGAGAAGGGCACAATGCTCATGAGCCAGCAGGGGGCCTCGGACTGGGGCGCGGCGCTGTAGTCGATGACCATGTCCTCGATCGCCACGCTTCGGCCGAAACCGATGGGGTACTGGTAGTCGAAGTTACGCATGCGGTAGCTCAGCACCGAGACGGTACCTGCTCCCGTCGGCCTGAGCCTGCAGCCGCGCAGGCGGATGCGGCCGTCCCACTTGGAGCCGTAGTCGGGACGGAAGCTGATGAAGCTGTTGCCGTGGCGCGTGGTGTCCTCCACGAACAGGTCGCCGCCCCCGGTGACTGAGATCCCTTTGAAGCCGATGTCGCAGTCCTCGATGTACAGGTTCCAACAGTGGAAGTGCACATCGATCCGGTTCAGCCGGCAGTTCTCGATGCGGAAGTTCTTGTTGATGTTCGTGCCGAAGACGCCCCAGGATACCCACCCGGCCTCGGCCGTGAGATTGCGGAAGGTGCAGTAGAGCATCCGCGAGCCGCCTATCCCGTACGTGCCGTGCGGGACCGCGACCTCCGGTTCGCGTCGGCTCTTCTCCCAGGGCATGAGTCGGATGTCCTCGAGCGTGACATCGTAGACGCCGCGCAGTGAGTAGAAGCCGCTGCGGGCCGCCAGGGATTCGTCGCTCGCGCCCTCCTCCAGCCCCACCCACTGCTCCCGGATGATGGTGCGACTGCGATGGATGGAGAAGCCGTTGTAGTGGTAGCCCGTTGAGCCGGTGTTCGGCGTCTCGCCGGAGACGTAGAAACCACCGCCCTCGATGACAAGGTAGACGTCGCTGCAGGGAGTGGCCGTCACTGATGTGAGGTCCTCGAACTCCCAGGCGATGTCACCGATGATGCGCCCTTCCTCCTCCACGTAGAAGAGCTCCTCCCGTGCCCAGCCGCGGTGATTCTCGTAGCCCGCCCGGATCCCGATGCGGTCCTCATCGTCTCGGACCGTGATCAGGTGGCCGGCATAGGGCGCCAGCTCGGGTATGATCTGCACGCCAGGCCGGATCTTCTCGAGCAGGGCCTGCTCGAGCTCCCCATCCAGCTCCAGGGTCTCCGTGGGCTCGTCGCTCAGAACCTCGAACCGCGGGTTCCGGCGATCGTTGAACTCCTCATCGATGTGGAATCTGGTGTGCCCCCAGCGCACGTTCGTCCTGATCGGGATGCTGTTGGTCTGCTTGATCCAGAACTCGCCGCTCAGGTTGATGACGGGTATCGCGTGTCTGTTCGCGTACTCGTGCGCGAGCTTGATCTGCACACCGTCGTCGTTCTCGCCATCCCCTACCGCGCCGAACATCCTGTAGTTCACGGCTTCCCTCTCCAGCAACACGGCCGCAAGGCCGTTCTGCAGCGCGAGAACGTCGGCCTCATTCGGCTCCAGCTCATCGCTGCGCTCCTGGATCCGGTAAAGCGCCCCGCCCCCGTCGCCCGGGTCGTGGAACCCGAGCGTCTCCACCAGGGCTCCCTCCTGCGGGTCGGCCCAGGCCTTCAGGGCTCGGGCTGTAGCGTGGCGCACGATCGCGAGGTCATCGGTGGGCGTTTGTGGGGCCATCGGGACCTCCTGGGCGAGAGCCACGCCGACCGCGCACGGCACGGTCAGGATGAGCGCGAACGCCACCAGCCAATGTCGTGTGTACGTCCTGCCTCGCTGTCGATCTCGCATGGAATGCCTTTCGGCCTGCGTTCAGGAGTCCGCTCGCGAGCGTCGCGGGGCCTCGCTCCTCCAGGCCCCCGATGAGTCCCGCCGGCCGGGGCTGGCGATGGCTACTACTCGTTTTGCTCGGGAATCGGCTCCATCTCGCCCGCCCGGCCCAGCTCCGCCGCCCGGCGCAAACGCGCCACCACGTCCTGCTGCGGGATGAGCTCCATCAGGTGGAAGAGGCTCGGCCCGATGGTCTGCCCCGTCACGGCGGAGCGGCATGGGTGGATGACCTTGGCGGCGCTGATACCCAGGTCGTCGGCCAGGCCCCTGATGACCCGCTCGATGCCCTCCACGTCCCAGCCCTCCAGGGCCTCGAGCCTGCCGGCGAGCATGTCCAGCCGATCGGGGACCTCCTCGCGGCGCAGCCACTTCTTGCGGGCCCGGTTGTCGTAGGGGAAGTCGTTCGTGAAGTAGTAGCGACCCCAGGTCACGAAGTCGCGCAGCAGGCGGGTGCGCTCCTTCATCAGGTCCACCACCGCCACCAGCCACCGGCGGCGCTCGGCGCTGAGATCCTGCTCGAGCAGCCCCTCCTCCTGCAGGATCGGCTCCAGGAGGTCCGCCACGTACTCCGGGTCGGCCTGCTTGAGGTACTCCCCGTTGAGCCAGGTGGCCTTCTCGAAATCGAAGATCCCGGGCGACCTGCTGACACCGTCGAGTGTGAAGGCGTCGATCAGCTCCTGCAGGTCCAGGATCTCCTCATCCGTTCCCGGCGACCAGCCGATCAGCGCCAGGAAGTTGCGCATCGCCTCCGGCAGGAAGCCCTGGTCTCTGTAGTCGAGCAGGTTCACCGCACCGTGGCGCTTGCTCAGCTTGGTGCGGTCGGTGCCCATGATGAGGGGCAGGTGCGCGAACTGCGGTGGCTCGAAGCCCAGCGCCTGCATGAGCTGCACGTGCGAGGGGGTGTTGGAGAGATGCTCCTCCGCGCGGAGGACGTGGCTGACCTGCATGAGGTAGTCGTCCACCACCACCGCCAGGTGATATGTGGGGTAGCCGGAGGTCTTGCGGATCACGAAGTCGCCCAGCACGGAGTTGTCGAAGGACACCTCGCCGCGCACCAGGTCCTCCACGACAGTGGTGCCGGTCTCCTTGACGTGGAAGCGCACACAGTAGGGCTTGCCCTCGGCCAGCAGCGTCTGCCGCTGCTCGGGGCTTAGCTCCAGGCACTTCCCGTCGTAGCGGGGCGGTTCGCCTCGTGCCCGCATGATCTCGCGGCGCTCCTCCAGCTCCTCAGGGGTGCAGAAGCACCTGTAGGCCCGGCCCTCGCCCAGCAGGCGGTCGATGTGCTCCTCATAGATGTCCAGCCGCTGGGACTGGATGTAGGGCGCATGCGGCCCTCCGATGTCGGGGCCCTCATCCCAGTCGATGCCCAGCCAGCGGAGGCCGTCGTAGATGGCTCGCAGGGACTGCTCGGTTGAACGCACCTCGTCAGTGTCCTCGATGCGCAGGATGAACTTCCCGCCCTCGTGGCGGGCGAAGAGCCAGGCGAACAGGGCGGTGTGCGCGCCGCCCACGTGCAGGTTCCCGGTGGGCGCGGGCGCGAAGCGCGTGCGTACTTCTGACATCGTGTGGTCACCTTTCCGGCATGGTCGAGATGCTACTCGCCGGCGATCCCCGGCGAGCAAACTGCCCGGGGCCGACGCCCGCGGGCAGTGTCCTCATCATACCCGTCCTCCATGGCGCGCGCAACCGCCCCTACTGTTCCGCCGCCTCCTGGTCCTCGGGCTTGCCATCCTCGTCCTCCTCTTCGGACTCCTCGGCCTCCTCATCCTCGTCACGGATGAGGAACTCCTCAAGCTCCTCGGAGCCCGGCTCGCGGATGAGATCGCGGTCCAGCGACCAGATGCCGTCGGTGGCCACAAAGCACGGGTAGTAGGCCAACAGCGACGCGATCTGCCACCGGGACGTGCGTCGCACCGCATTCATCTCCGCCCACAGGGCATTGAAGCTCAGGCCGTCGGCATGCTCCCCCAGCAGCTCCACCATAAGGTCGAATACCGAGATAGGCCGGTGGCTGACGCGCTCGCGCTTGCGCTCCAGCACGGCCATGCGCTCCTCGTCGGGCGTCAGCTCCTCGTCCGTATCGCCATCGTACTGTAGCGTGTAGGCCACCGGGTCGTCTGTGCGGGCGATGGTGAAGATCCCCCCGCTGGGCGGCAGGTAGCGCTGGTACCAGCGCGACAGACCGAACATCAGGCCGAGCTCCAGATTCAGCCATGCCGGGTAGACCCCCTGCTCGGCGTCGCGCAGTACCAGCAGCGTCACCGGGACGTCGAAGTCGAACAGCGGCCGGTCGATGCCCCGCACCGGCATGGTGCCCATGACGTAGTGATGGTGCAGCAGAGGGCAGTCAGCGCTGTCCTCGGCCATGAGGTCCTCGTCAGGCTCAATCTCCACCCCGGAGGCCACGTCCTCGTAGACCGGATCCAGCACCTCGTCCAGGAGCTCGTCGGGCAGAATCTCCGGTTCCACCAAAACGTCCTCATCGAACTCCGTGTCCACGGGGATGAGCGGCTCGGGGATCTCGTAGACCCAGTCGGGAATGGACTGCCGCGAGAGGTAGCGCCCCGGGGTGATCTGCAGCAGGTCCGGATCTCCCTGAAGCACGTCCTGCAGACAGTGAGCCGCTGCCACGAACTTGCGCTGGTCAGGGCTTATCTCCAGCAGATCCACGACCAGCTCATCGATGCCGATCGGCACCTGTGCCTCGCCGACCACCGAGAGGACGTTGGCGCGATCCTCATCGTCGAGCTTGTAGGGCGTGGCGGGAGGCTCTCTTGACAGCACCTCCTCGATGTCCACGTGAACGGGCTCCTCGCCCTCAGCCGAGAGCTCGTCAGAGAGCTCCCGCAGCCGCTCATGCAGCTCGTCGAGCTGCCCGCGGCTCATCCACAGGCCGGCGGCGGGGATAACGTCATCGCGCTGCAGCGCCTGCGCGATGAAGTCCGCGGGGTCGAAGATCTGCGGATGGTGCAGCCATGTCAGGAAGGCGAGCTGCCGCGGCCCCAGTGGCCGGTCGAACGCCTCCAGGATGTTGGCCGCTGTCAGCCCGGGGTCGCGCTTGCGCAGATCGCGCTCCTCACACTGCTCCCACAGCTCCCGCAGCTCCTCGTCATCGCGCAGGTCGTTGTAGAAGAGCACGGTCTCCTCATCGTCGCCCTCCATGACCAGCAGCCACTGGGTGTCGACCACATGCTCCTCGATGTAGGCGATGGCGTCGCGAGTCTGCTCGTACTCGTCGAGGAGCTTCTGGAAGGACTCCGGAGAGCCGCGGCGCAGGCGGGCCAGCCCGGTGACCATGAGCGCAATGGGCATGGGCCGGCCGTACTGCGCCAGCAGCTCCAGCACCACGCCCCCGAAGGGCCGCCTGGACAGCGACTCCCGGTCGGCGAGATCGAAGCGGCCCGCTACCTCCGCGAACCGCTCGTCCTCCTGCAGCACCTGCCTGATGAGCGGGACGCCGATGCGCAGCCCCTGCGGGAGCGAGCGAACCAGGTTGGCCGGCCGCGCCGCCCCGGCCTGGCCCAGAATCGCCCCGTAGAGCCGATCGCCAAGGTATCGCAGTGCAAGGTCATCGCCTATCTCCACTGTGTCAGCTCCTCCCCTGTCGGGCGCCGTGTCACCGCTCAACTGCCCGCCCGCGCAGGTCATGTTCGAATGCCTCGGTCACCATCACCTCGACGAAGCGCCCGGCAGGCGGCACCTGCGGCCCGTCCCGGATGATGGCGTTCCCGTCAACCTCAGGTGCGTCGCGATAGGTTCGTCCCACGACCGTCCCGGCCTCATCCCCCGGCCCCTCCACCAGCACCCGGAGCCTCTGACCCACGAATGCCCGGTTGATCTCCTGCGATATCTCCTGCTGCAGCGCCATCAGCTCGTCCAGGCGGTCGCGGGCCTCCTCTTGCGGAACCTTCTCCCCCAGTCGCTCCGAGCGCGTTCCGGGCTCGTCCCAGTACACGAAGGCCGACAGCCGGTCGAAGCGCGCCTCCTGAACGAACTCCAGCAGCCGCTCGAACCGCTCCCGCGTCTCCCCCGGATGGCCCACGATGACCGTCGTGCGCAGCGCCGCATCCGGGACCGCCGCTCTCACGCGCTCAAGCAGCGCCAGATGCCGATCGGCATCGCCCCCTCGTCCCATGCGCCGCAGCACCGCCTCATGGGCGTGCTGCAGCGGGATGTCGAAGTAGGGCACCATCTGCTCCCTGCCCGCCACGACCGCCAGCAGCTCGTCGCTGATGCCGGCCGGGTGCAGGTACTGCAGCCGCAGCCAGCCATCCCACCCGCCCAACTCCAGACTCCCCAGCAGGCCCGCGAGACAGTGCTCTCCCTGCAGATCGCGGCCCCATGCCGTCGTATCCTGAGCGATCATGCAGATCTCGCGCATGCCCTCACCGATGAGGCCAGCCACCTCAGCGCGGACGTCGCCGGGCGGCCGGCTGCGATAGGGGCCGCGGAGCTGCGGGATCAGGCAGTAGGCGCAACGGTGGCTGCAGCCATCGGCGATCTTCACGTGCGCCAGCCACCGTGGGCCGGTATGCACACGCGGCATGGCGGCCGAGTGCAGGAAGGGCGGCGCTGCGGCCCCCACCACCCTCTCCCCCGCCAGGCAGCGCTCGATGACCGCGGCGATATCAGCGACCGATCCCGGTCCCACCAGGGCGTCGAGCTCCGGCATCTGCCTTAGCAGGGCCTGGCCGTAGCGGGAGGTGAGGCAGCCGGCGCAGACAAGGCACTCGGCCCGGTCGGCCTTGAGGTCCGCCAGGTCCAGCAGCGCCTCCACAGACTCCTCCACTGCCGGCTCGATGAAAGCGCAGGTGTTGACGATGATGACCTGCGCGTCCTCGACGTCCTCGACCAGGTCGTATCCGGCCTCCTCCAAAAGGCCGAGCATGATCTCGGAGTCCACGAGGTTCTTGGCGCACCCCAGCGACACCAGCGCCACCGTGCGTCCCATCACCGGCTCAGTCCTGGCGCCGGAAGATGAGGCAGTAGTGGTGATGATAGTTGGGCACAAAGGTGGTGGGATAGCCCCAGATGCCGAGCTGCTTGCTGTCCTGGCACCAGATGCGCTCGCCCTGAAAGCTCAGGGACCGGCTGATGCGGCGCGCCAGGTCCCACGCCAGCGGCCGGACGTAGCCCTCCGGTACGCGCACATTCTGGGCCACGACCACCAGATACTTCTCAGGCCTGAGCAGCTTCGCACAGGCGTCGAAGACGCCCCCCACCTCGTCAACGAAGCGCTCATAGTCCTCGATCAGCCCCAGATTGCCCTCGACGTCCCCATAGTCGGTGTCCAGGCCCTCATCGGCGCGCTGCTTGTGTGTGGAGTGCACACCGCCCCGGCTGGTTCGCAGCATCCTCCAGTAGGGCGGGGAGGTCATGATGAAGTCGAACTGCGGCAGGCCGTCCTGGCTCCGGGGGAGGCCGTCCTGGCCCGCCCAGGTCTCCTCATCAGCAAGCGTCCTCGCATCGGCCTCAATGACGCGCGCGTCCACGCCATCACCGGAAAGCCCCGCGAGCCGCCGTTGCGTCATCTCCACGTAGCAGGGGCTGATCTCCACCCCCACCGCGTTGCGCCCCTCCTCCAGTGCGGCCACCAGCGTGGCACCGCTGCCGCAGAGCGGGTCCAGTACCCAGCCCCCGCTCTTGGTGAAGAAGTGCAGAAACTGGGCCACGAGTTCTTCGGGGTAGCGAGCCGGATGCAGCTCGGTGTCACGGTTCTGATGATAGCGCCGAGAGTCGCACACCAGCCAGGACTTGGTGGCCTTGATCCACTCGCGCCCGTTCAGGTCATTGAGCGTGTTCCGGCGCTTCCCGCGTCCCGGCTGCGCCCGCTGTTGTGGTTGCTCACGGCCATGGTCTTTGTCGAGGGGAAGGGGGATCTGCCTGCTCATGGGCTATACAGTTCGCCGCCCGGCGGCCGATTCCTGCCTGCGGGTCGCTCAGGCGCTCTCGGCCGCTGGCTGGTCACCGTCGGGGAGGTCCTCCTCACGCCCGGGGAGCTCTGCCGCGTCCTCCTCAGCCTCGTCGATCTCCTCAGGATGGGGGTACTCGTCACCCGAGAGGTGCTGCTGCATCGCTGATGGGTTGAGCAGCACCTGGCGCGGCTTGGGCCCCTCGTGAGGGCCCACTACACCGCGCTGCGCCATGGCGTCGATGAGGCGCCCCGCGCGTGCGTAGCCGATCTTGAAGCGCCGCTGCAGCCCGGAAACCGACGCCTCCCCCTCGCCGACCACGAACTCCACAGCCGCCGCGTAGAGCTTATCGGAGACCTCGATCTCGGCCGCGAAGTCCTCCTCATCATCGTCGGGGACCTGCGGGATGATCCCGAAGTCCGGCTCCCCCTGCTCGCAGAGGTAGTCCACCAGTCGCTGCAGGTCGGACCGCGGGATGAAGGCCCCCTGCAGCCGCCGGGGCTGGTTCGCGTCGATGGGGGAGTATAGCATGTCGCCGCGGCCGATCAGCCGCTCCGCCCCCTGCCCGTCGAGGATCGTGCGGGAGTCGTGCTGGGAGGTCACCGCCAGGGCGATGCGGGAGGGGATGTTGGCCTTGATGGTGCCCGTGATCACGTTCACCGAGGGGCGCTGCGTCGCCAGCACCAGGTGGATGCCCGTGGCGCGGGCGAGCTGCGCCAGCCGGCAGATGGAGAACTCGAACTCCGCGCGCGACTGCATCATCAGGTCCGCCAGCTCATCGATGATGATGACCACGCGCGGCATGGGCTCGAACTCCTGGTCGCTGTGCTCCTTCGGCTCGGCGGCCAGGGCATTGTACTCGTCGATGTCCACGACGCCCTTCATCGCGAACTGGTCGTAGCGCTTGTCCATCTCCCGGATGACCTTGCGGAGAGCGTCGGCGGCCTCCTTGGGGCTGTAGACCACCGGCGACATCAGATGCGGGATGCCCTCATACAGCCGCAGCTCCACGCGCTTGGGATCGATGAGGATGAACTTGACCTCGCTGGGGCGCACGCGCATGCAGATGGAGCTGATGATGCTGTGCAGGCAGACGCTCTTGCCGGAGTTGGTGGCCCCGGCCACCAGCAGGTGAGGCATATGCGAGAGGTCCGCGATCACCGGGTGGCCGGCGATGTCCCGGCCCAGCGCCACCGCCACCGGCGACCCGTTGCGCTTGAACTCCTCCTCCTGCAGCAGCCGCCGGACGCTGACCACAGCCCGGTTCTGGTTGGGGACCTCGATGCCCACCGCGGATTTGCCCGGGATCGGCGCCTCCACGCGCACGTCCACCGCCGCCAGCGCCATCGCCAGGTCATCGGAGAGGTTCACGATCTTCCCCACCCTGATGCCCGGCGCCGGCTCCACCTCGTACCGCGTGATCACCGGCCCCTGCTCGTAGTCCACCACCTTGGCCTCCACCCCGAAGCTCTCCAGGGTGTCCTCCAGCTTGATGATGTTCTCGGTGGCCTCCTCAGCAGCGGCCTGCTCCATGTCCTCGTCCTCGAGCTCGCTGAGGATGGACAGCGGCGGCGGCTGGTAGAGATCGTCGCCGCCCAGCAGGACGGTCTGTCCCCCCTCGCCCTCCGGCAGCGCGCCGCTGCGCTTGATCCCGGGCGCTGGCGGGGAGTCCGAGCAGTCCGGGTTCTCAGGTGGCGGATCGTCCACACCCTCGTCGCTCTCCAGGTCAAGCTCCACGACCGGCCCCCGGTCGGGTCTGACAGGCCGCTGAGGGCGCTTGCGTCCCGGGGGCGAGGCGGGGGATCGCCGCAGGCCCGACCTCAGCTCGGCCACGCCGTCGGTCACCACGCTCCATGCGGACGCGAACATGCTCCCGATGAGCCGTCCGCCGCCCTGCAGAAGCCGCTTCACGGAGGTCTGCGTCAGGAGCACCAGGGCGATGAACGCCAGTCCCAGGAGCACGATGTAGGAGCCGGGGCGCCCCAGAACGCTCAGCGATGCCTCGGCGAGCGCCGCGCCGAGATAGCCGCCGTTGACCGCAACCCAGTCGGGATCGAACCGGGACTGCTCCGGCACGGGCATAGCGGTGAGAGTCAGGAGAACGGCCAGCATGAGCGCGGCGCCGCCCAGCGCCCGCGGGGACGCCATCTGAGGGCGCTCCAGGGCGAAGAGGACGCCCACGACGAGGAGCACGACGGGGACCGCGTAGGCGCCCACGCCGAAGGCGAGCGTGAGAGCGCGCGCGATGATCCCCGTTAGATAGCCGGCCTGGGAGACCCCCTCCTGCGTGCCGTAGACGAGGCCCGCGAAGGTGAGCGCCGCCGCTGTGACGAGGCCGATGGCGGCGATCTCGCGCCTCAGCTTCTGGACGTCGTCCGCTCCTCTGGCCACAGGGCGTTCCTCCGATCGTGTTCTGCGTTCAGGCTGCAAAGATGCCTCGTCCGATGCGATTGGGGCGCACCGGAGACCCTGTGATGACGGGAGTATAACACAAACCGCCAGGCGGCGAAAGGTCGCCGTGCCTGGCGACAGCATCCAGATTTCCTGTACCTGTCTTCTGCGTTGGCGCCGCCGGCGCCGGTCGAGAGGCCGTCTTGAGACCGAAGGTCTCCGGGCGCTCCGCAGGAGCGCATGAAGTCCGCCACAGTCCGGCCTGCTGTTGTCGTGCCGTTACGCGAGCGCAAGCTCGCGTGGAGAGGCCGGACCACAGTCCGGCCTGCTGT
>JBNGDZ010000014.1:15521-23012 GCA_049975765.1 Armatimonadota bacterium | reverse complement strand
GCCCCTTCCCGCGCGCGGTGACTGACCGGCTACTCCCCGGCGCTCTCCGAGGCCTGGGCCTCCCGCTTGGCGGCCGCGGCCTCCACGTCGCCCAGCAGCCTCTCCATGGACTCGGCCTCACGTGACTTCTCCCCGCCGCCCCGCGCCGCCAGGTCCTCGAGCACGTCCCCCGAGAAGCCCACCTCACGATCGCGGTGCACCGGCATGCCCGAGCCGGCGGGGATCAGCCGACCGATGATCACGTTCTCCTTCAGCCCGTGCAGCGGATCGCGCTTGTTCTCGCAGGCCGCCTCCGTGAGCACCCGTGTGGTGCGCTGGAAGGAGGCCGCCGACAGGAAGCTCTCGGTGGCCAGCGACGCCTGGGTGATCCCCAGCAGCACCGGCTCCGCGCTGGCCCGCTCGCCGCCCAGTTCCTGGACGCGCTCGTTCTCCTCCATGAAGTCGAAGCGGTCCACCAGCTCGCCGGGCAGGAACCGGGTGTCCCCGTGGTCTATGACCTTCACCTTCAGCAGCATCTGCCGGATGATGGTCTCGATGTGCTTGTCGTTGATGTTGATGCCGTGCTGCTGGCGGTAGACGCGCTGGATCTCGCGCAGCAGGTAATCCTGCACGCCCTCTCGCCCCTGCATGGCCAGCAGCTTCTCAGGGTCCACCGGTCCGGTGGTGAGCGGGTCGCCCGCCCGCACTTCCATTCCCTCCGAGACCAGCAGCTCGCCGCGGTAGGGCACCAGATGCTCAGTGCGGATGGTCACCGTCTCGATGCCGTGCTTCTTCAGCCGCTCCCGAACCTTCTTGAGCAGCTTCTCGCCCTTCTTGGCGATGGGCCCGTCCTCCTCGTTGGGCCCGAAGACGTCCCCGGCCAGGCGCTCGCCGCGGATGGCGTCGGTGTCGGTGATAGGGTGATCCGAGTGGATGACCACTGTGCGCATGCCACGCTGGGTGACCTCCGCCACCACACCATCCACGTCGGCGGTGATGGCCTGGCCCTTGGGCGTTCGCGCCTCGAACAGCTCCTCGACGCGGAGCAGGCCCCTCACGGAGGTCTCCAGCACCTTCAGCATGTCCTTGATGGCCTTCCGGCGCGTCCGGCCGCCACCGGCCACGTCAAGCGACACTCGCCCCTGGTCGATATCCTCCTGCAGGGAGCGCAGTGCCTGCTGCTTGCGCTTCTTGACGTCGGCCACGCCGGTGATGTACTCGCCGGCCACGCCGCCGGTGTGGAAGGTCCGCATGGTGAGCTGCGTGCCGGGCTCGCCGACGGACTGCGCGGCGATGATGCCCACCGCCGTCCCCACCTCCACCAGGCGCTGAGTGGCCAGATCGCGCCCGTAGCAGAGCGCGCAGACGCCCCGCGAAAGCTCGCATGTCAGAGGCGAGCGGACCTGCACCTCCCTAATGCCGGCCTCGACGATCTCCTGTGCGGCCAGCTCATCGATCTCGCTGTTGCGCTCCACGATCACCTCGTCGGTTTCCGGGTGCATGATGTCCCCGGCTGCCCAACGGCCGACGATGCGGTCGTAAAGATCCTCGTAGATCTCGGCCTCCTCCGGCATGTCCAGCTCCTCGCCGCAGTAGGCACAGACGCCATCGCGCTGGTAATCCACCATGCCGCAGGAGGGGCAGTAGACGTCCTCCACGTACATGGCGGTCACCGTCTCCCCCTCGGTGGTCCCGCAGTCGTGGGCCTCGACCATCACGTCCTGTGCCACGTCCACCAGCCGCCGGGTCAGGTACCCGGCGTCGGCGGTTCGCAGCGCGGTGTCCGCAAGGCCCTTGCGGGCCCCGTGCGTCGAGACGAAGTACTCCAGCAGGTTGAGCCCGTCGTGGAGGTTGTTCTTCACCGGCAGGTCCTCGATCAGACGGCCGAAGGGGTCGCTCATCAGGCCGCGCATGCCGGCGATCTGCGAGATGTGCGTCATCGATGCGCGCGCCCCGGAGTTCACCATCATCCACAGTGAGTTGAAGGTCCCGATGGAGTCCAGGATATTGTCGGAGATCTCCTGGCGGGCCTGCTCCCACCGCGACAGCACGCTGCGCTCGCGCTCATCCGCCGCGATAACGCCCTCGGCGGCAGCGCGGTTGATGCGCTCCACCTCCCGCTCCGCACGGGCTATGATTCGGTCCTTGCCCGTCTCGATGTTGGTGTCATCGAGGCAGATGCTCAGGCCCGAGCGCGTCACGAACTCGAAGCCCAGCTCCTTGATCTCGTCCACCAGCTGCGCGGTGCGCTGCTGGCCGTAGCGACGGTAGCACTCCGCGACTAGTGTGGAGAGCTGCTCCTTGGCGACATCGCAGTTGTAGTAGGGCATGTCCACGGGCAGGTGGTTGTTGAAGATCACCCGACCCACTGTGGTCAGCGTCAGCTCCCGGCTGACTGTCACCGTCAGCTCGGTGCCTACCGGCACCTTCCCCTCCAGACACTGCTCTGCTGCGGCGACTTCCAGCCCCCGGTGCAGGGTGTCGAGCACCTCCTGCGTCGTCTCGCCGGCCTGAGAGCCCTCCGTAACCGGGTCGGGCGCCGTCAGCTCGCCCGACTGCACGGCCTCCACCAGCTTTTCGCTGACGGTGAAGGAAACCGAGCGCTCTCGCACCGGATGCTCGTGGGTGACGTGCTCCGCCACCGTGCGCTCCAGCGCGATCGCGCTGCGCGGGTGCATCTCCAACTCCTCGCCATCGGGCCCGAGGGCCTCCACATTGATCCGGGGAAGGCGAACGTCGATGGCGTCATGCAGGTCGATCTTGCGATGCTCGTAGGCGCTGATGACCGCCTCTCCGGACTCGAACTGCTTCCGCTCCTCCCGATCCGGAGTCTCACCGCTTTGCTGTGTCATATAGTAGCAGCCTAGCACGATGTCGTACACGGGATGCTCGATGGGCTCGCCGTTGGCGGGCTTGAACAGGTTCAGCGACGCGATCATCAGCAGCCGCGCCTCGGCCTGCGCGTGAGCCGACAGCGGGACGTGCACGGCCATCTGGTCGCCGTCGAAGTCCGCGTTGAAGGCCTGGCACACCAGCGGGTGCAACTGAATGGCCTTCCCGTCGATGAGCACCGGCTCGAAGGCCTGGATGCCCAGCCTATGTAGCGTCGGGGCCCTGTTAAGCAGCACCGCCTTGCCCTCGATCACGCGCTCAAGGGAGTCCCACACCACCGGATCGACCCGGTCCACCATCCGTTTGGCGGTCTTGATGTTGGTGGTGTGCCCGTGCTCCACCAGGTCGTGCATCACGAAGGGCTTGAACAGCTCCAGCGCCATCTCCCGCGGCAAGCCGCACTGGTGCAGCTTCAGCTCCGGGCCGACCACGATCACCGACCGGCCGGAGTAGTCCACGCGCTTGCCCAGAAGGTTCTTGCGGAATCGGCCCTCCTTGCCCTTGAGCATGTCGGAGAGCGACTTGAGCTGCCGCCGGTTGGAGCCGGTCACCGGGCGGCTGCGGCGGTTGTTGTCGATCAGCGCGTCAACCGCCTCCTGCAGCAGCCGCTTCTCGTGGTTGACGATGGACTCGGGGGCGTTGACCTCGATGATTCGCTTCAGTCGGTTGTTGCGATTGATGACCCGCCGATACAGGTCGTTGAGATCGGAGGTCGCGAAGCGGCCGCCATCGAGCTGTACCATCGGTCGCAGCTCCGCCGGCAGCACCGGCAGCGCCGTGAGGATCATCCATTCCGGCCGGTTCTTGGACCCGCGGAAGGCCTCCACCACCTTCAGGCGCTTGACCGCCCGCGCCCGCCGGGCCCCGCCGTGCTCGTCGATCTCCTTGCGCAACTCCCGGGCCAGTTCATCGAGGTCGATCTTCTCGAGCAGCTCCTTGATCGCCGACGCACCAAGCCCGGCGCTAAACACGTTGGTGAAGTCCTCACCCAGATGCCGCTCGAGGACGTTCACCAGGTCGCGGAGGTTGCGGTGCTCCATCTCAGTGATCAGCTGCTTGGCCGCCAACTCGAAGAGGGTCTCCACCGTCTCGTCCAGGTCCCGGATCCGCTTGGCGGCGCTTTCCTCTTCCTCGGCGATGCGCCGCGAGAGCTCCTCCTCGCTGCTCACCTCGGGGGGGCGCAGCAGCCCGCCCTCCAGCAGCGCTTCGATGCTCTCCTCGTCCGGCTCCCCCTCTCCAAGGTCCTCCTCGGGCCGCTCCTGCTCCTCTTCGGGCTGTTCCCCGCCGCCCTTCAGGTGGTCCTCGTAGCTCTGGCGGAGGGCGTCGATGTTCTCCTCCTTGGCGGCGCGGATCTCCTCCTTCTCCTGCTCCACCGCCTCATGGATGTCCGCGCGCCGCTTGTGCAGTCGAGCGGCGTCAACATCGGTGACGATGTAGGAGGCGAAGTAGACGACCTCCTCCAGCGTTCGCCGCGACATGTCCAGCAGCGGGCTCAGCGGACTGGGCACACCCTTCAGGTACCAGCTATGGCAGACGGGCGCCGCCAGCTCGATGTGGCCCATCCGCTCCCGCCGCACCTTCGACCGCGTGACCTCCACGCCACACCGGTCGCAGATGATGCCCTTGAACTTCACCTTCTTGTACTTGCCGCAGTGGCACTCCCAGTCCTTGACCGGACCGAAGATCCGCTCGCAGAACAGCCCGTCGCGCTCCGGGCGATAGGTCCGATAGTTGATGGTCTCCGGCTTCTTGACCTCACCGTGAGACCACAGGCGAATCTCCTCGGGGGAGGCCAGACCAATCGTCACCGCTTCGAAATCTGTGGTGGAGACGGGCAAGTTCGATCGCCTCCTATATCGTTTATGCTACCCGGACCTCGGCCCGGGCGGTCTGTATCATCGCTCTCCAGCCACGTCGGCGCGGCTCGTCACCGCAGGTCGCCGGTGTCGTAGCTGATGTCCACGGGGTTACCCTCTCGGTCCTCGATCTCCACGTCCAGAGCCAGCGCCCGCATCTCGTTGACCAGGATCTTGAAGGCCTCCGGGACGCCGGGCTCCTCCATGTTCTCGTCCTTGACGATCGCCTCATAGGTGGCCACTCGCCCCGCGACGTCATCGGACTTGACCGTCAGCATCTCCTGCAGGCAGTTCGCTGCACCATACGCCTCCAGCGCCCAGACCTCCATCTCCCCGAACCGCTGCCCGCCAAACTGGGCCTTCCCACCCAGCGGCTGCTGGGTGATCAGCGAGTAGGGCCCCGTGGAGCGGGCGTGGATCTTGTCCTCGACGAGCTGCAGGAGCTTGAGGATGTACATGTAGCCCACCATGACCGGCTGGTTGAAGGCCTCGCCCGTCCGACCGTCGTAGAGCACGGTACGACCGGTCTCAGCCTCCAACCCCGCGCGGGCGTAGGCGGCCTCTCGAGCCGCCTCCACGATCAGCTCGTAGGGCCGGCGCTCCGACGCCCGGCTCCACGCATACGGGCTCACGCCGAGCCACTCGGCCAGCTCCTCCAGGTCATCCTTCTCGTACTGGGACAGCAGCTCGACGATCTGCTCCTCGAGCTGCTCGGGCTCCTCAGCGTCCAGATCGGCGGTGTCCAGTATCTCGCCGAAGTGGTTGAGCTCGCAGTCAGCGTAGGACAGCAGAGCCTCGCGCCGCTGCTTGATGGACATTGCCTGCATCCCCTGCATGATATCTTCGGGGGTGATGCCCTCGAAGATGGGCGTCACGAAGTCCACGCCGTACTCCTCGGCGATCAGCCCCAGATGCGTCTCCAGCACCTGACCGATGTTCATACGCGAGGGCACCGTCAGGGGGTTCAGGCAGATGTCCACGGGCCGCCCGTCGGCGGTGTAGGGCATGTCCTCGACGGGCAGGATCTTGGAGATGACGCCCTTGTTCCCGTGTCGCCCGGTGAGCTTATCGCCCACCATGATCTTGCGCCGCTGGGCCACGAAGACACGCACGAGCTGATTGACGCCGGGCTTCAGCTCATCGCCCGGGAGCTTCTCGAGCTTCCCGTCGCAGCGCGGGCAGCGCTCGTGCTCCGGCGCCTTTCCGAAGTTGTGCACCGCACCGCAGGCCTTGCACTCGTACTTGTACCGCGAGAAGATCTTGGTGTCGATGACCACGCCCTTCTCCCCGTGCGGCACGCGCAGCGACACGTCACGCATCTCCTCGGCCTTCTTGCCGAAGATGGCGATGACCAGCTTCTCCTCCGCCGTGAGCTCTGACTTGCCCTTGGGCGCCACCTTGCCCACCAGGATGTCCTCGGCGCGCACCTCCGCTCCGATCCGCACGATCCCCGTCGCGTCCAGGTCGGCCAGCGCGTCGTCGCCCACGTTGGGGATGTCCCGGGTGATCTCCTCGGGCCCGAGCTTGGTATCCCGGGCCTCGCACTCGTACTTCTCGATATGGATCGACGTCAGCTCATCGTCATGCAGCAGTCGCTC
Organism: Armatimonadota bacterium; assembly: GCA_049975765.1. Lineage (GTDB taxonomy): Bacteria > Armatimonadota > Zipacnadia > Zipacnadales > UBA5352 > JAYENL01. The sequence continues at coordinate 16,687 of JBNGDZ010000014.1, read as the reverse complement.
ACTGATGAGGATGGAGTCCTCAAAGTTGTAGCCCTCCCACGGCACGAAGGCCACGCGCAGGTTGCGGCCCAGTGCCAGGCTGCCCTGGTCCGTGGACGGGCCGTCTGCCAGCGGCTGGCCGGCCTTCACGCGGTCACCCTGCCGCACCAGCCGCTTCTGGGTCACGCACGTGCCCATGTTGGTGCGCACGAAGTTCTCGAGCCGGTACTCCTCGACGCTCCCGTCAACGTACTCGACCACCACATGGTCGGCATCTGCCTCCAGCACCCGTCCGTCCTTCTCAGCCAGCACCGCCACCCCCGAGTCCCGCGCGGCGCGGCCCTCCAGGCCGCTGCGCACCGACGGGGCCTCGGTCTTGATCAGCGGCACCGCCTGCCGCTGCATGTTCGAGCCGGCCAGCGCCCGAACCGCGTCGTCATGTTCGAGGAACGGAATAAGCCCCGTCGAGACTGAGAACACCTGCGAGGCGGAGTAGTCGATGTACTGCACTTGCTCCGGCTGAACCGTGACGAAGCCCCCCTGGTAGCGGCAGGTGATGGGACCCTCCAGCGTCCCGTTGCCGTCGCGCAGGGCCGAGGCGGAGGCGATGATGTGCTCCTCCTCCTCGTCCGCCGTCATGTACGTCACCTCGTCGGTGACCCTCCCGTCCACGATCCTCCGGTAGGGCGTCTGGATGAAGCCGAACTCGTTCAGCCGCGCGTGCAGGGCCAGGTAGCCGGTCAGCCCCACAAGCTGACCCTCGGGGCTCTGCACCGGGCAGATGCGCCCGTAGTGCGAATGGTGCACGTCGCGGACCTCAAGCTTGGCGCTCTGCTTGCTCAGACCGCCCGGCCCCAGAGCCGACACGCGCCGGGTGTGCGCCAGCTCAGCCAGCGGGTTGACCTCGTCCATGAACTGCGAGAGCTGGCCGGAGCCGAAGAAGCTGTTGATCGCGGCCGAGATGGGCTTGGTGGAGATGACGTTCCCGGGCACCATCTCTTCGGGGTCCATCGAGGTCATGCGCTCCTTCGCCACGCGCTCGGTGCGCATGAAGCCGGTGCGCAACTGGCTCCGGGTCATTCTGCTCACGGATTTGCAGCCCACCCGCAAGACCCGCGAGCTCTCCTACCTCTCGGCCCACCGGGCCAAGTTCCTGGAGACCGTGGCCCGCCAGGGCGGGTACGAGG
>JBNGDZ010000014.1:0-15511 GCA_049975765.1 Armatimonadota bacterium | reverse complement strand
GGGCACCATCTCCTCGGGATCCATCGACGTCATCCGCTCCTTGGCCACCCGCTCGGTGCGCATGAACCCAGTGCGCAGCTGGCTCTGCAGCAGCTCGCCCACCGCGCGGACGCGCTTGTTCTGCAGATGGTCGATGTCGTCTACCTCGCCCTCCTCCCGCGAGAGCCCCAACAGGTAGCGGACCATGGCCACAACGTCCTCGCGGGTGAGCGTCCGCTCGTCGGGGTCCACCGACACGCCCAGCTTCCGGTTGATCTTGTAGCGTCCCACCCGCGACAGGTCGTAGCGCTTCACGTCGAAGAAGTAGCTGTGCAGCAGCGACTCCGCGCTCTCCACCGTGGGCGGATCGCCAGGCCGGATCTTGCGGTAGACCTCCAGCAGCCCCTGCTCCGCCGTGCCGGACTCGTCATCCTCCAGCGTCGCCCGCAGCTCGAAGGGCGCCCGGATCACCGTCAGCTTCTCGGCGCCCAGCCCGCGGAGCTTCTTGAGGGCGTCGATGTCCAGCGCCTCCCAGGCCTCCGCGATGATCTCGCCGTCCTCGTCCGCCAGGTCCCGAGTCGTGAAGTACTCCTCGTGCGCCTCGATACCGGGCAGGGCGTCCTGTTCCCGGTCCTCAATGCGCTTGATCAGGCTCTTGACCTCTACGGTCTCCTTCTCACCGAATGCGTGCAAGATCTCCTCGTCGGTCCCGGTCGGTGGCACATGCTCGCTCGGCTCAGTCTCCAGCCATTGCAGGGCGCGCAGCAGCGCGGTGACGGGGAACTTGCGCGTCTGTCCCAGCTTCACGCTGATAACGCCGTTGGCGGCGGTGTCAATCTCCAGCCAGGCCCCATCGGAGGGGATGACCTTGGCGGAGAACCGCACGCGGCCGGCCGAGTCGATGGTGTCCGAGAAGTAGACCCCCGGCGAGCGGGCGAGCTGGCTGATCACGACCCGCTTCGCGCCGTTGATGATGAACTTCCCGCGGTCCGTCATGATCGGCAGTTCGCCCAGGTAGACCTCGGACTCGGTGATCTCCGGGATCTCCTTGTTGATGAGGCGCACCTTGGCGTATAGGGAGGCCTCATAGGTGGCGTCCCGCTCGCGGCATTCAGTCATCGAGCGCGACGGCTCACCGATGGTGTAGTCGAGAAACTCCAGGGCGATGTTACCCGTGTAGTCCTCGATAGGGCTAAAGCTCTCGAACAGTTCCCTGAGCCCAACCTGGCAGAACCAGTCGTAGGACTGGGTCTGAATGCTGATCAGATCGGGCAGTTCCGCAGGGTCGTACGACAATGGTTGCGACTCGGGAATGCGGGGCAGGTCGTGGGCCATACCCGAAAGCCTCCTCAGATAACCGAGACGAAGAAGGGCGGTCGTGCGTACAGCATTAAATGGGAATGCGCGCGGCGCTAGCGCACTCCGCGTTCAATGAGGAAAATTGGCGCGGAAACACAGTGTTATGGGATGAGCACCCACAGGATGAAAAGCCGCCACTATTGGCGCAGGCTCGGAATGTACATTATAACCACAGCGTCGAGCGATGTCAAGGCTTGCATCGAGGATTCTTTGCGGGAGCACAATGGCAATTCTGGATAATCTCCGGTTAGGGCAAAGTGGAAATGTCCTGCCCCTGCGGGGCAGGCCCGCCACCGCGGCATGAGGCCGGAAAGAACTCCGCTCTCCGCCACGGGCACGCCAAACGGCCACAGGCGCGGATGCACCCGGGCGTGGCCTCCCGGTCACAGCCGCCGATCAGGTGGACTGAGCGTCAAGAGAGAACCCCGACTGCCGTGACCATGCAGGAGCATCCGAAGGAAGCGTTGAGCTGCACCGCGCGTCGGCGAACGCGACCCGGCCGGCAGGCAGTGCCGTCGCAAGAGGGGCTCGGTAATCCGCAAGTCTCTGTCGGTGGACCACAGGTGGGGTCGATGAGCGGGAGAGATGGCCGGACCTGCCACAGCACGTATCCGCCGGATGGACCGATGCAGGTTGGGTGGCGCAGCGAAATGCGAAGATCCCCGAGCCGCCCCGAAGCCCCCGCCCGTCAGCAGGTAGGCCTGCGGACGGGACAGCAGGGACGGCTTCAGGGCCCTTACCCCCCGTGAACCTGTTGAGCGTTCAGACCTCCCAGACCGTCTCGCCGGTCTCCTCCAGACCGCCCTCCTCCTCGCTCTGGAAGATGCGCTCCACGAAGGTGAGCAGCTCCCGGGGGTTGAACGGCTTCGTCAGGTATGAGCTGACACCCGACGACCAGCCGCGGAAGATGTCGGCGTCCTGTGCCTTGGCAGTCAGCATGATTACCGGGATGTCCTGGGTTTCGGGGTCGGCCTGCAGGTGCTTGAGCACCTCGAAGCCGTCCATGCGCGGCATCATGACGTCCAGCACGATCATGTCCGGCTGCTCTTCCTCCACCTTCTCGAGCGCCTCGACACCATCATAGGCTGTCAGAACGTCGTATCCAGCGCGGGTGAGGTTGACCTCCACCAGCCGAACGATGTGCCGCTCATCATCAACAACGAGGATCTTCTTCGCCATGTACAGCCGCTCCCTCCTGGGCCCGTGGCAATACCGCCCACCCCGGGCTTAGGGGACATCCGGTGTGGGCCGATTATAGCAGAGGCCCCCTATCGTGTCAAACTGCCGTCAGATTGGCGCTGGACCTCGCTCAGGGCCTCTGAGACCGCCTCGAGGCGGTTCTACACAGCCCCCTCCGAGCGCTCCACGAGCTCCGCCGCCTCGTCGTAGCTGGACTCCACCTGACGGTAGAGCTGCTGGTACAGCCGATGGTAGCCCCGATAGAGCCGGTGGCTCCGCTCATTCACCCGCGGGGTGTCAACTGTGCGGATGGTGGCCTCGCAGGCCTCCTCCACCGACCCGTAGATGCCGGCTCCGACCGCGGCGAGCAGAGCCACGCCGTAGGCCGGGCCCTCATCGACGTTGATGAGGCAGTGCGGGAACCCGGTGACGTCGGTCTGGATCTGCCGCCACAGCCGACTGCGCGCGCCACCGCCAGAGGCCCGGACCTCGTCGATCTGCACGCCCATCTGCCTGATGATCTCAAACGAATCCTGCAGCCCGTAGGCGACGCCCTCCAGCACGGCGCGAATGAGATGTGGCTTGCCATGGCGGAGGCTGAGTCCAAAGAACACGCCGCGGGCGTTGGGATTCGGGTAGGGCGTCCGCTCGCCGGTGAGATACGGAAGGAACACCAGCCCCTCGCTGCCCGCCGGGGCCTGCGCGGCCTGCTCGGTCATCAGCTCGTAGGCGTCGATCCCCATGTTGCGGGCGATCTCCACCTCAGGGCCACACAGGGCATCGCGGAGCCACCGCAGCGAGCCGCCCGCGGAGAGCATCACGCCCATAACGTGCCACCTGCCGGGCACTGCGTGACAGAAGGTGTGCGTGCGGAGCTTCTCATCCACCCTCGGCTCGTCCAGGTGCGCGAACACCACGCCCGACGTGCCGGTGCTCACCGAGACGACCCCCGAGCTGACGATGCCGTTGCCCACGGCGCCGGCCGCCTGATCGCCGCCGCCGCCCACCACCGGCGTTCCCTCCGCCAATCCCGTCAGCTCCGCAGCCTCGGCCGTGATCTGCCCGGTTACCTCAGGTGACTCGTGGACCTCCGGCAGCCACTCCCGAGGCAGCTCCAGGCGGTCGAGGACCAGCTCCGACCACCGCCGGTCCGGGACGTTCAGCAACGACGTCCCCGACGCGTCGGAGACCTCAGTGGCGTACTCGCCCGTCAGCCTCAGTCGAACGTAGTCCTTGGGCAGCAGCACCCTGCGGACGCGGGCGTAGGCCTCGGGCTCCTCATCGCGCAGCCAGATGATCTTGGGGGCCGTGAAGCCCGTCAGCACGGGATTGAGGGTCTCGGAGACGACCTCCTCGGCGCCCACGGCCTCGGTGATCTCGTCACACTGGCGGGCCGTGCGCTGGTCGCACCACAGTATGGCGGGCCTGATGACCTCGTCGCTCTCGTCGAGGAAGACCGACCCGTGCATCTGCCCCGAGAGGCCCACGCCGGCGATCTCCCTGGGGCGTACGCCGGACTGCTCCATGACCGCCGTGACGCTGGCGACGGTGCCCGTCCACCAGTCGTGCGGATCCTGCTCGGCCCAGTTCGGCCGCGGGGTGTGGAGGGGGTACTCCGTGGCATGGCTGGCCACCACCTCGCCACCCTCGTCGATCAGCAGCGCCCGAGTGCTGGTGGTGCCCACGTCGATGCCCAGCAGGTAGCCCATGGCTTCGCTCCTTCGCGGTGAGGATCGACTCGGGCGAGTTCAGGCCCTCTCGATGACGACCTTCGCGCCCGACGAGACCTGCTTGAGCGCCTCCAGGTCGCCGCTCATCTTGCCGATGACGGTCACCGGGCTGGCCGGCCGGATCTCATCCTCGGTGCTCTCCGGCGTCATGCCAAAGAACATGCAGAACGCCGAGCCCGGCGGCCAGTAGCCCAGGTCACCGTGCTCCACGGCCGGCTGGAGGTCCTCGGCGGGGCAGTCAACGTCGATGCTGAAGTAGATCTCCTCCCCCCAGGTGCCCGCGGCGCCCTCAATGGGCAGCGCCTCGGCGATCATCTGCGCGCACTCGGTGTCATTCAGCTCCGCCTCGATCTCGACCTCTCCGGCCGTGATGGTGATGGCAGTGGGCATGCCCAATCCTCCTCTCCCTGCCGGAAGGCAGGATGGTATCGCTGCGATCGGACGCATTACGCGAAGGTGCGCAGGTAGTTGAGGCCCTTGACGAAGCCCTCCTCGCGGCCCAGCGCCGCGTCCTCGTGCTCGATGCTGAGCACGCCGTTGTAGCCGTTGTCGCGCAGCCGTGCAATGTAGACTCCCCAGTCGATCTCGCCGTAGCCGGGGATGCAGTAGCGCCACCAGCCCCGCCCCGCCTGGTTGCCCAGCCACGCCAGCCTGTGCCGCACGATCTCAGTGTCCTTGGCGTGGCTGTGGAAGATGCGGTCGGCGAAAACCTCCACGGCGTGCAGGTGGTCGATCCCCTGCCAGTAGAGGTGGGAGGGGTCGAAGTTCAGGCCGAAGTTGTCGGCCGGGACGGCCTCGAAGATCCGCTCCCAGTGGCCGAGGTGCATGATGTTGGTGGCGAACCAGTTCTCCATCGCCAGTCGCACGCCGCGCTCTGCAGCGACGGGGCAGAACTCATTGTAGAAGGGCCCCGCGATCTGGTCGATGGTCTCCTCCCGCGACATCCCCTCCGGCGGCCGGCCGGCCAGGCAGCCCACCACCTCGATGTCGTTGGCCGAGGCCATCTCGACCGCGCGGGAGAGCACGTCCTGATTCTGCGCCCGCTGGCCCTCGTCGCCGTCGCTGATATCGACGTAGCAGGCCAGCATGCTGATCTCAAGGCCGGCGTCGCGGACGCGGCCGATGACGTCGGCGGCCTGGCTCGCATCGAGCTCCACGTTGAGGTGCTCGCAGCCAGGCCTAACGTCGATCTCCAGCGCGTCGAAGCCGGCCTCGGAGGCGAACGTCACGATGGTCTCGATGGACTCGTTGCGGAACGGTGCGGTCAGCAACCCTACCTGCATCTCAGTCATCTCCTGTTGGTCGGTCTCAGCGGGCCTCGCGTCCGGCGAGGAAGCACCGGACCATCTGTTGGGCCGTGACTGCGATCATCTCTCGGGCGACGTCGGGTCTCATGGCTTCGCTCAGCGCCATCGGTCTGTTCAGAATGCACGCCAGCGCATCGAAGCCCCTGTCATGGAGGCTGACGGCGTCCGGCGCGACCGCGCCGGCGATGGCGATCACCGGCGCGCCCTCCCGCTTGGCCACGGAGGCGACACCGGCAGGCGTCTTGCCGAACGCCGTCTGACTGTCGATGGCTCCCTCCCCGGTGATGCACAGGTCGGCGCCGCGCATCCGCCCGGGCAGGTCCACGGCGTCGATGACGATCTCCACGCCCGGCTCCAGCGTGGCTCCGCAGAACGCCACCAGCCCGGCGCCCAGGCCGCCGGCCGCCCCGGCACCGGGAATGTCGCGCACGTCCAGCCCCAGGTCGCGCTGCACCAGGTCGGCGAACCTGCGCAGATTCCCGTCGAGCAGCTCTACGTCCCGGGGCGAGGCGCCCTTCTGAGGGCTGTAGACGTGAGCAGCGCCGCGCTGGCCATAGAGAGGGTTGTCCACATCGCAGGCCACGCGGATCTCCGTCTCTCTCAGCCGCGGGTCCGCGCCGGCCATCTCGATGGTCGCCAGCCGGCCCAGCTCCGCGCCGCCGAAGCCGATCTGCTCGCCATCCTCGTCCAGCAATCGCACGCCCAGGGCCTGGGCCATGCCCGCTCCGGCGTCGGTGGTGGCGCTTCCTCCGATGCCGACGATGAGGTTCCGCCGGCCCTGATCGAGGGCCGCGCGGATGAGCTCGCCGGTCCCGTATGTCGTGGTCTTGAGGGGATCGCGCCGCTCCTCGGGCACCAGCGGCAGGCCGGAGGCGGCGGCCATCTCGATGACCGCCGTCTTTCCGTCGCCCAGCAGCCCGTAGGTGGCCTCCACGGGCTCGCCCAGCGGACCGGTAACCCGCTCGGTGACCAGCTCACCATCCGTGGCATCGACCAGCGACTGCACTGTCCCCTCGCCGCCGTCGGCCATGGGCACCTGCGCGATCTCGATCTCGCCGTCGATGGCCAGGATCCCCTCGGCGGCGGCCTGGCATACCTCAAGAGCGGTGAGGCAGCCCTTGAAGGAGTCCGGCGCAATGACGATCCTCAACCTCTACGCACTCCCTACAGGGCCAAGAGCCGTTCACTCGGCCGGCCGCCTACAGCATCGACCAGGCTGCGTGGAAGGCGCGCTTGGTGCCGGCCACCAGCAGGTCTGAGTCCTGGCCCGACATGGGCGCCACCTCGAAGGTCACTATCGGCTTGTCGGTCGGCAGGTCCTGCCTGTCGAAGTACCCCACATACACCAGGGTCTCCAGGAAGCGCGCAAGCTCCGCCACGTCGTTCTCGCTACCCGGATAGCCGAAGCCGGGGTGGTAGTCGCCGTACCCCTCCAGGGACTCGTCGGCCACGACCGCATTGCCCACGTGCACATGGATGAGGTGGTCGATGGTGGGGCTGAGCATCTCCTGCGGCGTCTCGCCCAGCAGCGGCATGTGTGAGAGATCCTGGGTCAGGCCGAAGTTGCCCACCTGCTCTTTGACGCGCTCGGCCAGCTCCGCCGCTCGCTCGCTGGGACCGATGAGGCACTTCTTGTCGATGGCGTCGTCGAACTGCTCCAGCGACAGCCACACCGGCTCGCCATCGCCAGCCTTGCTCTTGGAGTACTCGCACAGCTCCACGCACGAGTCCACGAGCGCGGACATAGCGTCGTCGCGCTTGCTGTCCTCAACATCTGGGCCGCTGAGAAAGGCGCAGATCCGGCAGTCGAGCTCGTAGGCGGCGTCGATCGACTTCTTGACGTCCTCCACGGCCTTCTGCCGCTGCTCGTCGTCGAGGGAGTTGACGTCCAGCTTACCCTGCAGCAGGGGCGGCTGGGCCCCCATACCGAGCTTGAGCTTGGCGGTCATGGCCATCTGCTTCAGACCGTCCATGACCTCCTGGTGTTGGCTGCGGCGCACCTCCAGCACATCGAAGAAGTCGTCCTCGCCGATCTTCCGCGCCGTCTCCAGGATCAACTCGGGGTCGTCGTCCTGGATGACAGGATAGGCCATGAAGTGCACTATGCCCAGATCCATCATATCGCGCCAGTGCTTGTCAGCGTACATGTCTACTCCTCCCGTCGAGCCGCCTCAAGGGCGGCCACAACTCGTGTTCTGGCAGCAGCGCGCGCCGCCGCGGAGGCGGGCCCGTGCTCTGCGCATGCTTTCCGTACGGCCTACTTCCCGACCCAGCAGGCCGATTCCTTCAGACCGGCAGATTTGGCTCGCCAACTGGCAGACAACGGCGCGCGGGCGAGGGCGCCCGCCCCCCAGCCAAAGGTCTGGCATGTAGGAGGCCCGCCCCCTCGCCGGCCTGTGGCGCGCGCCTCCACTCGCTGCTATGGTAGGCAGGTGATACGCAGGCCGCGGGGAATAGCGGTACGGCCTCCATCCGCGGCCCCGGTGCATCAGCGAAGCGGGGCTGGCATGGGAGGAAGCGACTGTGAGGCGGACTGCAGCGGCGATCGCGGCAGCACTGATACTCATCCCGGCCGCACGTGCCCAGGAGGAGGAAGACCGGCCCCAGCGGCCGGCGCCGGCGCAGCGGGTTCTGGCCACCGTGGACGGCGAGGAGATCACCGACCGGGAGCTATGGTGGCACATGGAGCAGACCGCGGGCGGCAGGCTCCTCGATGAGCTCATCCTGCACCACCTGCTGGCCGCCGAGGCCGAGGAGCGGGGCGTGAAAGTCGGCGCCCCCGAGGTGGATGAGGCCGTCGCCGCGCTGAGGGCCGAGCACCAATCACAGGATGCCTTCGAGAACTGGCTGCACGAGACGGGGCAGACCATGAAGGGTCTGCGCCTGCACCTGCAGCGGGATCTTCTCATCGACAAGCTCCTGGAGCAGCGCACGGGGCTGACCGACGAGGGCATCGAGGAGTACTACGAGGCCCACCGGGAGGAGTTCACGGAGCCGCCCCGGGTGCACCTGTTGGACATCGTGACGCTCTCGCTGGTGGAGGCCTTCGAGGCCCGGGAGCGGCTGGCCGCGGGGGAGAAGTTCGCCGAGGTGGCCCGGGAGATGTCGCATGACCCCACCGCCGAGCAGGGCGGGGACCGCGGCTGGATCACCCCGGACGACGTCCTCAATGAGCGCGTGGCGGACGTGGTCTTCGACATGACGGAGGGGGCGATCTCCGACCCCGTGGACTGCGAGGACCACTGGCACGTCTTCTGGGCGAAGGAGGTCGAGCCCGGCCGGGTTGTCTCGCTCGAGGAGGCGCGCCCGATGGTGGAGGAGCGCATCACGCAGGAGCGGGGTATCTCGCGGGAGCTGTTCCTCACGCTGCTGCGCCGGCGGGCCGACATAGATGTTCGGTGGGAGGAGCATAGCTACCTCAACCAGGTCTACGCCGATCTGCGGGCGATCAGAGTGGTCGTTGACGGCAGGCGCCTGGAGCTGCCCACCGAGCCGGTGATAGTGTCCGGATCACACCTGCTGGTGCCCGCCGCCGAGCTGCTGGCGGCCATGGGCGTCGAGGTGAGCTGGAACGCCGAGGCCGGGGTGCTGGAGGGGACCAGGGACGGCACGAGGATTACGCTGGTGCGGGGCCTGCCGCTGGTGGCCGTCGGCGACGAGGAGATCGAGCTCAAGGAGCCGCCGCGGACTCGCGACGGCGTGCTGATGATCCCGCCGCGAGCGCCCGTGCAGGCGCTGGGGGGGAGCGTGCTGTGGAACCGGATCGAGAACACATTGTATGTAGAGTCCCACCCCGAGCCCGAGCAGGCCCCGGAAGGGGCCGACGCCGGATAGCCGTGCGCGAGGATTCCACCACGCCGTGAATGACGGGGTGGCCGCCCTGGTGGCGGCTGCCCCCTCTGTTTCGCTGTGTACGTCGACAGGCGAGGAGAGCAGTGCCCCACAGCAGCCAGCGTCAGAACGAGGTCCCGGTCCTGCGCATCCTCCACGAGCGCCCGGAGGAGTGCGCCTTCGAGACCCTCACCCGCGGGCAGAAGACTCTCGGCCTGGGCCTGCTGGCCGCGCTGCTGGCGGCGCTCATCCTCCGACCGCTGTCCACGCTAATCGCGGTCAACGGGGCGCTGATCGTCTTCTACGTGGTGCATTCGGGCTACAAGTTCTACCTCGTGTGGGCGTCGCTGGAGCAGCCGGTGCTGCTCTCGGCGACCGACGACGAACTCCGCCAGGCCGATGACGCCTCCCTGCCCACCTACACGGTGCTCATCCCCCTGTATCGGGAGGCGGCGGTGCTGGAGCGGCTGGTGGAGGGCCTGCGGCGGCTGGACTACCCGCCGGAGAAGCTGGACGTGATGCTGCTGCTGGAGGAGGATGACGCAGAGACCATCGCGGCGGCCCGGCAGATGCAACTGCCGCCGCACATCCGCCCGGTCATCGTCCCCGACAGCCGGCCCAAGACCAAGCCCAAGGCCTGCAACTGGGGCCTGTTCACCTGCGAGTCGGAGCTGCTGGTCATCTTCGACGCCGAGGACAGACCCGAGCCCGATCAGCTCAGGAAGGCCGCCATCGCCTTCGAGGGGGTCCCGGACAACGTCGTCTGCCTGCAGGCGCGGCTGAACTACTACAACCAGCGCCAGAACCTGCTGACGCGCTGGTTCACCGCAGAGTACTCCGTATGGTTCGACCTCTTCCTGCCCGGCCTGACGGCCACCGGCGCGCCCATCCCGCTGGGCGGCACCAGCAACCACTTCCGCGTGGAGCCGCTCAAACAGTTGGGGGGATGGGACCCGTTCAATGTCACGGAGGACTGCGACCTGGGCGTGCGCCTGCACAAGCATGGCTGGCGCACGGCCATGCTGGCCTCCACAACCTGGGAGGAGGCCAACGGCGCGTTCCTCTCCTGGTTCCGCCAGCGCTCCCGGTGGGTAAAGGGGTATCTGCAGACCTGGCTGGTGCACATGCGCCGGCCGCTGCGACTGATCCGGGAGCTGGGCGCGGCGGGCTGGTTCTCGTTCCAGATGACCATCGGCGGCACGCTGCTGTGCTTTCTGATCAACCCCGTCTACTGGCTGATGACGCTGGTCTGGCTGCTCACTCAGGCCACTGCGATAGCGGCACTATTCCCGGCGGGCATCTACCTGCTGGGCAGCTTCTGTCTCTTCGGCGCGAACTTCGTGTTCGTCTACATGGCGGTGGCCGGCTGCATGCATCGCGGCTACTGGGACCTGGTCAAGTACGCCGTGCTCACGCCCGTGTACTGGCTGATGATGAGCATCGGGGCCTACAAGGCCTTCGGCCAGATCCTGGTCCGGCCGCACTACTGGGAGAAGACCGAGCACGGTATCTTCGATCCGAAGGGCGAGGCCGGGAGTGCCGGTGAGCTGCCATGAGCCCGCGCGCGCGTCGCGCTGAGCTCTGGGTGGTGTTCGGCCTGGCGACGCTACTGACGCTGGGCATCGGCCTGCATGGGCGGCTCGCCGAGCAACGGGTCAACTGGGACGGGCTGGCGGCGGTGGCCCACGCCAACGACGTCTTCCGGGCCGAGCGCGGCGCGAACCTGGCGATGATCGGCTTCGTTCAGCCGCCGCTGCCCGCGCTGCTGCAGCTCCCGGTGGTGCTGCTCGTCCCTGCCCTGGCGAGCAGCGGGATCGCGGCGAACCTCCTGGGCGCGCTGGCGGCGGGCGCGGCGGCGGCTCTGCTGCTGGGCATCTGCGCGGAGACAGGCCTGCGCAGAGCGTGGCGCTGGCCGCTGGTGGCGCTGTTCGCCCTCCACCCGATGGTCCTGGGGCCGGCCGCCTGCGGAGCGCCCATGGCGCTGCTGACCGCGCTGCTGCTCGGCGCGGCGTGGGCGCTGCTGCGCTGGTCGCAGTCGGAGGGGCTGCGGGAGCTGATCACCGCCAGCGTGCTGCTCGCCGCGGCGCTGATCACGCGCTACGAGGCCATCTTCATCGTGGCGGGCGCGCTGATCTACCTGGCGTGGCGCACGCTGCGCGGGGGCGGCTCGTGGAGCAAGCTCGAAGGCACTCTGATCACCTTCGGGCTGCCGATAGCCTATGTCGCCGGCGTATGGGTCATCGCCAACTGGGCCATCATGGGCGACCCGTGGCACTTCCTACGGGAGACCTTCGCCTCCAGGGGCGGCGCTGATGCCGCCGAGATGCTGTCGTCATCGCTGCGCCTGACCATGGTGTGGTTTTTCCCCGCACTGGCCCTCGTGTATAATCAGATGCGTGGGGTGGGCAGGCGGCCGGCTGCGGCCCGTCCGGTGGCATGGCTCGTGATGACCGCGATTCTTGCCCCCGCCCTCTTTCCGGCCGTCTTCGCCTCGTTGGGCCCGGCCGGGGACTGGAGTCGACTGGTGACGGTCCTGGCGATGGTCCTGGCCGGAGGCTACGTCATGCTCGCGGCGCTGCTGGGTGAGCGCCTGCGGGGCGAAGCGGACGGCGCTCCCATGCACGGGACGCTGGTCATTGCCGCCGCGAGCCTGGGCGTGGCCATCTGGCTTGCCGGGTCGGGCGGCCTTCTCGCGAGCGCCGGGGCGGCCTACCGTGGGAGTGGTCCGCTCACGGCTTCCGCTCGTGCGGAGCTGTCCGCGGCCGGGCTGCTCCGCGACACGGAGCTGCCCCCCGGGCGTAAGCATGTGATCGTGGGCTGGCCGGGATTCGCGGTGGTGCTCTTTTCCGGCCGAACCGGCGAGATGGCCGTGCTCCGGACCGAGGATCTGCCTGAGCACCGGGACGAGCTGTGGGCCGGCAGCCGCATCGTGATCCTGGTGGGCGAGCAGCACGGCGGGGTGCCGCCCACGGTCGTGCAGGACGACCTGGGGCTGGGCCCACGGCTGGAGCTGCAGCCCCGGTGGGGGGCCGGGCCGTGGGAGTGCTACGTGGTCAGCCGCAGTTCACGGTGAGACCGAGACAGGGATACCAGCGGGCTTGCGGGGCGCCTCACATCAGGAGGACGCCATGGTGCGCCGGATCGTCATCGCTCTGATCGTTCTTAGCATCGTCGCGCCCTGCATGGCGCAGGACGAGGGGCGGTACCGTGCCGTACGCGCTGAGCTGGAGGGGACCACCTCGCTGTGGACCGTGGACACCCCCGTCCTGGAGACCACCGAGGATGCCAAGTACCAGACCGAGCGCTACGGCAAGGACTTCAGCTACGTCCTGCACGGCCTGCCCCCCGGCGGGGCTCGGCTGAAGCTGGGCCTGTGCGAGAACCGCTGGACCGAGCCCGGGGAGCGCCTCTTCGACGTCGAGGTCAACGGGCGCACGGTCATCGACGACTACGACATCCTCGAGCGCGCGGCTGCCAACGAGGCCGTGACGGTGAGCGCCGATATCACCATCCCCGAGGGCGAGCCGCTACGCATTCGGTTCGTGGCCGAGAGGGATAACGCCAAGATCAACGTCCTGCGCATCTACACCTCCGAGTGGGTTCTTGAGACGACCCCCCAGGACGAGAAGAGCACCGCCCTGCAGCCCAAACAGCGCGACCTACCGGCCTCCGAGGACGTCTGGGAGACGCAGCTCGGGAGGCTGGGCAGCCGCGTGGCCATCAATCCCCGGCCGCAGCAGGGCGTGTGGTGGCAGAGCCCACTCGGGCACGCAGAGTACCGCAGCGCCTACTTCGACCCCGAGACCGTGGACTTCGGCCAGCAGCCCGCCCGCTACATCTTCGGCGTGAAGGTGGGCGACACGGTGGTCTCGATGCCCTTCGACGATCGCCTGCCGCACTTCTCGAAGATCGACCAGACTGAGACCATGACGCGGCTGAGCTACGACTGCAGCTCCCCGGAGCTGCCCGTCGATGTGCGCTTCACCTGGGGGGCGCCGTTCTACCCCGGCGATGTGAAGCTCTCGGTCGCACCCTATCTGACTCTCGAGGTGGCGGTGACCGGGAACGACCCCGACGAGCAGTCCGGGCAGGTGCTCATCGGCCGCTCCCTGCCCATCGGCGATCCCATGATGGCCTTCTCCCACGAGGGCATCACGGGGCTGCGTCGCACACCGGAGGTCTTCGAGATCCCCACCGAGGAGCGCTGGGTGGTTGACGATGCGGAGGGCGTTCACCTGCACACCACCGGACTCCCGCTGGGCCAGGGGCTGCCCGAGGAGTCCGATGCCACGCGAAAGGACAGCGACGGGCGGGTGATCCTGCCGCTGATCTGGGATCAGCCCTACGGCGGCCTGGCCTGGGACTTCACCGTGCAGCCGGGGCAGACCAAGCGCCTGCGCATCCTCTACATTGGCTGGGTCGATGACCCGGTGCAGACCATCAACGACGTGGAGCACCGGTTCAAGTACCATGAACTCTTCGACAGCCCCGATGGCCTCGCGCGCTACGCCTTCGATAACTGGGATGAGATCGAGCGGCGGTGCGAGGTCTTCGAGCGCACGGTCTCGGAGGCCACTATCCCCGAGGCGATGCGGCAGTTCCTGGCCTTCGCCACCCATAGCTACCTGATCAACACCTGGTGGACCATCTCCCCGGAGGGCCGCGACTGGTTTACCGTCTGGGAGGGCTGCTGCCAGCTCCAGTCCACCGTCGATGTGGAGTACAACGTCGCGCCGCTTTACTTCCACATGTGGCCGGAGCTTGTGCGCATGCAGCTCGACGAGTGGGTGGGGCATATCTGGGACGGTGTGCTCGCCCACGACATGGGGGTCGGTCTGCGCGTCGATCAGATGGCCTACTGGCACCCCATGGAGATCGAGGAGAACACCAACTTCGTGCTGCTGCTGCATCAGTACTGGACGTGGACGGGGGACGAGGAGCCGGTCCGGCGGCACTTCGAGTCCGTGCGTGAGCTGCTGAGGTGGGTGACCGACGCGGACACCGACGGCGACGGCTTCCCGGAGCAGGGCCTCTACAACACTATCGACCAGGGCTCGGCGGCCATCCAGTACGCCTCTGACCAGGTCTACCTGGCGGTCAGATCGATGGCCGCCTACGCCGCCGGGGCGCGCATGGCCGAGCTGGTCGGACAGCCGGAGGACGCCGCGCGCTGGAACGAGCGGGTGCAGCTCACGGCGCGCACCCTGGCCGACGAGGGCTGGCTGGAAGACCACTACGTCGTGGCGCTCAACCAGCCGCGCCAGGTTGACCCGGCAGCGGCTCCGGCCGGACCTGCAGTCGAGGAGTACGGCATGGGCGGAGATTTCGGCATGATGGATGACGGGGCCGGGGAGTACGCCGACTACGACCCGATGGGCGCGGCGGGCACAGCCGAGCCGCCCAGCGGCTGGGACAGCTACTCCATCTACACCACCAACGGGCTGGTGTACCCGATGCGCTCAGGGATGGAGGTGCCCGGCCTGGACCTGCAGCGCCTGCGCCGCGACCTGCGCCGGGCCACAGGGGAGACGATGGCCGAGTACGGCTCCCCGCACACCAGCCATGAGGAGAACATGTGGGTGTCGCAGAACATCTGGCGCGACATGGCGGCGGCCTACCTGGGCATCGACTACGTGGACAACATCGAGCGCTACTGGGACCTGCAGCGCTACATCAACACCCACAAGTACGGTGCCTTCACCGATGTCTACGTTTACGGCAGGGACTCCACCTCGCTGGACTACTACCCCCGCGGCGTGGCGGCCTACGGGCTCTACGCGGCGCTGGCCGGGCTGCAGCTCGATCGCGCCCGCGGCGTCCTCTCCCTCTCGCCCCTGCGCACGCCGCTGCGGCTGCCTTTGACCATGTTCGCGGACTGGGACTCCGAGCGCATTCCGTGGCTGATCCTGGAGGGAAGCCCCTCGGAGCCGACGGTCCGCATTGAGGGCGGGGAGCTGCCCGAGGGCATGCAGGTGCGGCTGCGCCCGCGTGGAGAGCCCTTCGCTGAGGGCGAGCTCATCCAGGTTGCCGATCAGTAGTCGGAGGTGGCGACATGCCGGAGTGCACACGCGAGCGAAACACCGAGACCTACGACATCTGCGTGGTCGGCGGGGGGCTGGCGGGCAT
>JBNGDZ010000013.1:18476-24212 GCA_049975765.1 Armatimonadota bacterium | reverse complement strand
CCGCTGCACGACGCGGATCCCCCGATGGCTGTTGACACCCTTCAGTTCGCCGACGGCCGCTACGCCCTGCGCTTCGACCCGTCGGCGCTGATGCCCGGGCCGCTGACCGCAACCGCTGACTTCGACCTCGCCGACACCCGGCGCAGTGCCACGCACAAGCTCCCCGGCGCCACGCCGCAGGACGAGGTGCTGCTGGTCGCGCCCGCCGTGAGGGCCGCCGGCGACGGGACGGTCAGCCTGACGGTAGCTCGTGAGGGAGAGACCGTGGCGTCGGGCGCCTGGGACTTCACTGTGGTCGCCAGCCGCCCGCTGCCGGACCCCACGGAGCTGTCGCTGCTCCCGGCGCCGAAGCAGATCGAGCCGGGTGAGGGCGCCTTCCCGCTCCGCCCGAGCCCATCGCCGGACTGCACAACTGACGCGATCGATTCTCCGGCCATGCGCCTGCTGGTCCAGACCCTCGCCGCATGGGGCGCCCGCGCCGAGGACGTGCACGGCATCCCCCGCGCGGAGGACGAGCCGATGCGCATCCGCATCGGGGCGCCGGAGCCGCTGGACGCGGCCACTGTGAAGCGCGTGGGCGAGCTACCGGAGCAGGGCTACGTGCTGGTGGCGTCAGGCCAGGGCGCCACCACCGCAGCCAACGACCTCGCCGGCCTCCGCAACGGCGTCTGCACCCTCCTGCAGGCCGCAGAGAGCCACTTCGCGCGAACTGGAGAGCTTGCCGTGCCGGCGATGCACGTGGTGGACTGGCCGTCGCTGCCGGTCCGCGCGGCGTCGATGCCGCTGCCCCCGAACCGCTGGGGGCACCCCAACGACCCGCCGGTGGACCCGGACTTCTTCATCGACTACCTCCGGCGCGTGGTGGTCGCCCACAGGCTCAACATGTGCGTGCTCATCATCCACCAGGCCATGCAGTACGAGACCCACCCCACGGTCGCGGGCCCGGCCGCCTGGCCCAAGTCCGAGGTCAGGCGCGTCTTTGACGCGCTACGCTCCTGGGGCGTGGAGCCCGTGCCGCTGATGAACTCCCTGGGGCACGCCAACTGGTTGACCATCCCCTACCGCGACCTGGGGCTGGCCGAGAACGGTGACGTGCATCAGCTCTGCACCTCGCATCCCCGCGCCGAGGAGATCATGACCGGGATCTACCAGGAGATCATCGACCTCGTGCAGCCGAGGTACTTCCACGTGGGCCTCGACGAGATCCGCTGGCGGACGCACACGCTGCCGGAGGAACAGCGCTGCCCCCGCTGCGCCGGCAGGAGCAAGCAGGACATCTTCGTGGAGTGGGTGCAGATGCTCCACGACTTCCTGGCCGGGCAGGGGATCGAGATGATGATGTGGGGCGACATGATCCTGCCGGGGCACAACGGCGGCCCGCCCTACAACCTCGCGGAGACCGTGGATCGGCTGCCGAAGAACGTCATCATCTGCAACTGGTCCACCGCCGTGACGCCCGAGTCGCACGCCTGGCTGCGCGATCACGGCTACCAGCGCATCATCAAGTCCAACTCCCGCGGCGCAACACTCGCCGAACAGCAGCTTGTGATGGGGAACATGATGGGCGTGTGGTACAAGACCCACTGGCTGACCGAGCACACTCTCCCGAAGCTGGAGGGCAACGCCTACGGGGCGATCCTGGCGTCCGCCGAGTACTCCTGGAACCACTGGCCGGACCTGTTCTCGCCCATGCCACCGCTGTCGGCGGAGTTCTTCGCCGAACGGCCGCTGGCGCAGTGGCGCGTGGGCGGCACTCCGGCCCCGGAGGGTCTGCTGCAGGCCATACCGCTGCCGGAGGGCGACGCGGTCGAGGGGCTGCCGGCCGGCTCGTTACGGTTCGGCGCCATCCCGTTCACCGTGGCCCCGGAGCGCGCCATCGAGCTTCAGCCCGGCGAGCAGGCCACCGTGGAGGTGGGCCGCGCCGCGAGTGCGCTCTACATCCTGCACGCGGCGCGCCTGCTGGATCGCGAGGCGATGGTAGAGGCCTTCAAGGCCGCGGAGAGCTGGGACGGGGTGCCGATCGCGCGGTACACCGTCACCTTCGCGTCGGGTCAGACGGAGACGATTCCGGTACGCTACGGGATGGACGTGCGCGATCCCGAAGAGGGCTGGTGCGTGGCGCCGCTGTGCTACACGTCGCTGGGGGCGTACCCGATGGCCTGCGAGGACGAGGGTCTGCATCTATTTGCCCGCCAGTGGCGCAACCCGCGCCCCGACGACCCGATCGCGTCGATCACCGTCCACCAGCTCGACGCCCCGGCGCGCGTGGTGGTAGCGGGACTGGCGGCGGAGTAGGGCGTCTCCGTCGAGCAGGACAGCGCAATGCACGCGGCGAATCCCTGTCTTACGCATACCGCAGCAGGCGCCTCAGCCTCGCCGACCGACAGGAGGTCATCAGATGTCATTCGGACGCGCTGTGCTATGCCTCATCTTCCCCCCGCTGGCGGTGATAGACCGAGGCTGTGGGACGGTGCTGATCGTGCTTGCGCTGTCGCTGGTCGGCTGGGTGCCCGGGGTTCTGGCGGCCCTCTACATCAACACCGAGGCCGCGCGCCGCTAATACAAGGGCGAGCGCCACGAACCCCTGGCGATCGATCTCAAGGGTCACTCACGGTAGAAAGAGCCAGCATGACAGAGCTCGTATCCGCCGTGCGGCCCCACCGGGCATGGTCATCCCAGCCCCCGACTACGGCGCCTCCGCGCCCAGCACCAGCACCCAGTCGCCCTCAGCCGGAGCGTCGAAGTGCCCGTCCTCCCCGGCCGCGGCCTGCCAGCCGCCCTCCCGCGGGTCGTACCAGCGCGCCTCGCCCGGCAGGTCGCCCTGCAGATGGATGGCATCGCCCGCAGGCGTGTACGCCACCACGAGGTCGCGGTCGTCGGTGGCCGCCACGGCGATGAAGTCCCTCGGGTCGGCCTCACCCGGCTGCTGCAGCAGAAGGTCCTGTGCCGGACGCAGTCGCCACCACTCGATCTGATCCATGAGCTGCGCAAGCGCGGTCATGCCGCTGATCCCCGGCCGCTCGAGTCCCTCACGCCATGGGCCCACCTCGCCGAGGCCCTCATGGCCGGGAGCCGGCCCCCGGGCCTCGCTCCAGGCCCAGACGGGGTTGGTCCCGTAGCTCACGCCCGCGGTCGGCGTCACCAGCAGGCTGAGCCAGGCCGCGCGCCGCACATCCGGGGGGCTGATGCGGTAGTCGGAGCCGTAGGCGGGATGGTCCTCGTAGTTCGGCTCCAGGTTGATTATCGGCAGCTCCAGCTCCCGCCAGTGCTCTGCCGGTGGGCCCATCGCGATCCAGCGCGATGTCTTCTCGGGCAGGGCGTGGCCGCTCTGGTAGCCGAGGAAGTCGAACCACGGCTCTCCGCCAAACTCGTCCCCGACCCAGCTCATCCCGCATGGGTGCATGGTGACGGGCCGGTCGCTGTCCTCACCGAAGACCGCTCGCCCGATGCGCCGCCAGCGCTCCGCCACCTCCTCGTCCTTGTACCGACCGTCCCCGCCGAGAAGCCACACCACATTGTGGGCACCCCAGCGTGCCCGCATGTACCGGCACAGCCGGATGGCGCTCTGCTCCGAGAGCACCTGTCCGGGGTCGCTCTCGGTCAGCGTCCACAGCATGACCGGCGCGGCCACCAGCCCGTGCTTGTTCACGGCGGCGATCTTCGCGTCCATGCGGCGGAAGGCCCCGATCTCCACGCTGACACGGTCCGGGTTCGAGAACACCAGGTCCTGCTCCGGCCAGCCGCGCCACTGCGTGGCGACGAACTGGACCGCGGTGAAGCGCTGGTTGAGCCGGAGGACGAGGTACTCCTCCCACTCCTCGGGCCTCGCGCGCAGAACCCCGTTCCAGGCCGTGTCTGCCAGCCAGAAGAAGGGCGTCCCGTCCGCGTGCTCCAAGTGGCGGCGATCCCCTGCGACGCTCAGCGGCCCATGCTCTACGAGTGGATTCGTGCCCTCGTACGCCGCGCAGGCGAAGCGCCCCTCGCGGCCGTGCAGGCCGCTGTCGTCAGGCACTGAGCGCCTCGTGCGCCACCGCCAGGTGCCGACCTCATCCGGGCAGAACCGGACGAGCCAGCTTCGATCTCCGTCCCAGAAGCCCTCGACCTCACGCTCCCGGCCCGACGGCGAGGTGAACAGCGCTGTGAGCGTGGCGTCCCACAGCGGCTCGTCATACTCGCGTTCGCTCTCAAGCACGATCTCGTGCACGTCCCATCGTGCGACCTCGTCCATGTCCGCGTCACTCCCTCCGATGAGCGCGCCTGACAGGGCAGCAAAGGCCCACATCATCCCTACTCGCACGCGAATCACCCCGTGATAGCCAGCGCCATGGAAGCCCGGGATCGGTGGCACCTCAGCCCCCGATCCGCAGCAGGTCGCCATCGCGCGTCAGGGGCAGCTCCTGTCCTCCGGTCATGACACGCTCGACCGGCTCGTCCAGACGCAGGCGGAGGCGGATTGCCCCTGGATCGGCGACCGGCGCGTGCGGCTGCAGGCTCCGCTGCATCCGCAGGTGGGCGACGCCGCGTCCACCGCCGCGCCAGACCGCAACTGTGACCGGCTCGTCCATCATCGTCCGCATGACCGCCTCGCCGTCGATTGTCAGCGACGTGCCGGCCTGCAGGTAGAGCCAGCGCACCTGACCTCCCTCCCGGCAGATCGCCGCGAAGGTGCCATCGTGCTCGATGCTGCTCTCCCCCACCTCCACAGGCCCGCCGGCGGTCACCAGCAGGTACTCGCGGTCGCCGACCGCGGCGGTGACGCCGCGCTCGCCGCCATCGACGGGCGCCACGTCGCGGATCGGCGGCCGCGGGACGCTCTCGCGCCTCACGTCGGCCTCGATCTGCGCGTCATCCCACCACCCGACGCCGTCGCCGCTGAAGTACAGGCCGATGTCCATGGCCACGGTTCCCTCAGGCGCGACCGCCTCCACCTCCACCCTGGTCCACTCCTCGGGGGCCGTCGTGTCGGTGCCCATGACCTCGAAGGCGTCCCCGGAGGTGTCCCAGAAGTGGATCGCCAGGCGACCGCCTCCCTCGGTGACGCCCTCCGTCCTCAGCCATGCGCTCGCGGTGACGGTGGTGCCAGGATCCAGCGGCAGTCGCGGCCCGTAGTAGTAGCCGCTCCCGTCGATGCGGCCGGAGGCGTCCCCGGAGCGGGCGATCTGCTCGTCGATGACGTGGTTGGGCAGGTCCTCGTTCGCGCGCGGGCGCCATCCCCTCATGCCGTGCTCGAAGCCGGCGTTCTGCAGCAGCCGGCCCTCCTCGGTGACGTCGGGGTACATGAGCGTCACGATGCGGGCCTCGGTCGCCGGCGCCGTCCGGGCGCGCACGAACTCGCCGTAGCGCTCCGCTCCGGGGTAGGTCATGGCCTCGCTCTCCAGCCCCTGCGGGCTGAACAGGAAGCACTGCAGGCTCGCCCGGAGGCCGCTGATCCGCCAGGCGTTCTCGGCCATCCGCTCGATGACGCTGGTGGTGGCGGCCTGCAGGGTGACGTTGTAGGTATGCTCTCGGGGCGCCCGGATGTCGTCCACCATCACGTAGAGGTCGGGCTTGAAGTAGAGAATGTGTCGCGCGAAGCTGTCGAGCACGTGCAGGTCCGCGGTGTTGTAGGTCTCCGCGGCCTGGCCCAGAACGTAGTCGAGGACTTCGGAGGAGAAGAACTCCTCGATTCGCGCGCCCTCTCGCTTCACCTGGTCGTGGCCGGGGCTGGGGTGCGTGGTGTCGTGCAGGTAGCCGTCA
>JBNGDZ010000013.1:15088-18466 GCA_049975765.1 Armatimonadota bacterium | reverse complement strand
CGATAGCCCCGGTCGGCGATCAGCCACTCCCCGAGGAAGCTGAGCACGAAGGCGTTGGAGTCGAAGTGCGCGTGGCCCACGGAGGTGCTGGGCGGACCGGACTTCATGCACAGGTAGGGCGTGTGCGGCTCATAGCCGGCCTTCAGCGAGACCAGCCCCACGTCCACCAGCGGTCGCGAGGGATTGAAGGTCGGCTGCACCGGGTCGAGGGCATCCGGGTCGAAGCGGATGAACTGGTGGATGGTCTCCGGGCGCAGGAAGCCGATCTGCTGCAGGTACCACGCCGCCGCCTCGCTCCCGTTGTTGGCCAGCACCGACATGGTCTCAGGGTAGCAGCGGCCGGGGCTCCCGTCCCCGAAGCACGGCATCTGTTTGCTGTCGGGCGCCATCTGCGAGATGACGTACTGCTCCATCGTCCCCAGAAAGGGGTGCTCCAGCAGGTCGGTCTCCACGCCCGCAGCCGTCACGGCATCGAAGATGTGCGCCAGGCTGTCCAGCAGATACGTGCCGTACATGGGCCCCTCGAAGAGTC
Organism: Armatimonadota bacterium; assembly: GCA_049975765.1. Taxonomy (GTDB): domain Bacteria; phylum Armatimonadota; class Zipacnadia; order Zipacnadales; family UBA5352; genus JAYENL01. The sequence goes on along the minus strand of JBNGDZ010000013.1, from coordinate 17,934 downwards.
CGCCGTCGTCGCCGGAGAGGTCCAGGGAGGTGCGCGTGAACTCGATGGCCTGCTGCAGGTACAGCCCGCCGCGGGGATCCTCCGGGCGGATAGCCAGCCCTGCCACGCCCAGTCCGGCGGCGAGCACCGCATAGCCGTTCGTCTCGGGCGGGTAGCCGCCGATTCCCTCCAGGATCTTCTCGCAGCCCTTCTCGGCGATGGCCTCCCTCAGCCGCGCGCGCTCCTGGTCGGTGAGCATGTCGAAGCACCAGTCGTAGAAGAGGCCCATGCACTTGGTGATGTGACCGGTGTCCAGGCAGGCGATGCCCCGGCCGTAGTCCGGGTCGCTCCACCACTCCCAGTTCGCCACGTGCATGGCGATCTGTCTGGCGCGCTCGGCGTAGCGCCGCTGCCCGGTCACCAGGTAGGCGAAGGAGAGGCTCTTGAGACGCACGGTTATCGCGTCGTCGCGATGCTCCTGTGTCATGGCCGTCCAGGGCGGGTAGTTGATACCCTCATGCCGCGGTGGCGTCCGGTCGCTGAGGGTGTACTCCCAGATGACCGGCTCCTTCGTGGGATCCTGCTGGATATTGACGCTGTAGTGGTAGGGCTCTGCCGCCAGGAAACGCTCCGCGCCAGCCAGCAGGTCCGCCCACACGTCGGCGGTGGCGAATCCGAAGCGATTGGGCTCGGCGTCCGCGGCCTTCGCCCGGAGGCCCTGCACTATCTCGGGGTTGACCAGCGCGCAGGGGTGCTCCAGCAGGCCGGTCATATTGCTCTCATCAGCGGGCGTCGGCGCCTGCATCACAATCGCCACTCCCACAACCGCGACCAGCATTGCCACTGCGAGCGACACACGTGTGCGCAGCATGGAGACACGCTCCTCCGCAGTCAATCATCAGAGACCGGTCGCAGCACGAGGCTGTGCCAGCCGATGTAGTAGTCCTGGGACTGCTCATTGTTCCCGACCGTCGTCAGCCGCATCCGGTGCGGGCCGGCGCCCAGCCGCAGTGTCCCCAGAGATTCCGTGATCCCTGCCACGTCCAGGTCCCGCCGGAAGGCGTCCACCGGCTCGCCGAGATCCCGGCCGTCGATACTCACCTGGTAGGTCCCGTATGACTCGTAGCCCGTCGCCACCAGCGTCACCTCATAGGTGGCGCTCTGCGGGGTCTCGAAGGCGTACTCCACCCAGTCGCCGGGCTCCTGCGAGCGGTAGAACTGCGTGTCCAGGCCCCCCAGCGGCTTGCTCAGCCGCCCCGAGTCCGCCACCACCGGCAGCTCGGTGGCCCGCAGCACGTGCCCCCGGGTGTTGAAGCGCACCACGGCCTCCCCGCTGTTGGCCGCGCGGTCGCAGAAGTGCAGCCGGACCGTGTACTGCGCGGGCGGCAGCTCCCTGAGGCGCACGATCGCCCGGGCCGAGCGCCCGTCGGCGTCCCGACGGTAGAGGCCCGCGTCGATCTTCGCGGCGGGATCGCCAGAGATTCGCGCGGCGAAGGCGGCAGTGGAGATGGCGTTGGCGGCGTCCTGCAGCTCAACTGCAACGACGCGCGGCTCCTGAACGTAGCCCAGGTCAACATCTGCTCCGCGCGCCAGCACCTCGCCGTCCACGCGCACAGCGCCCACCGCGGGCGGGCGCACGTCGCTGAGGTCGATCCCGCCATCCGTGATCAGCAGCACCGCCGGGCCGCCCTCAAGGGCCTCAGGATCGATCCGCACCCGCACTACCCCGTCGGCGTTCTCGTGCGCCAGCCGCTGCCAGCCCTCCGGGGTGCGCAGCATCACACGGGAGTTGACATCGGCGGGTCTGGGCAGCTCCGCCTGCAGGGGACAGTCCGCGCGCACCTCCCAGGTGCCGTCATCAAGCCGGCGGGCCTCAACAATGGAGGAGATGGCGAAGGTGTCGCCGGCCTCCACCTGCATGATCGGCTCCCGCGCCAGATGCACGACGGAGGCGGTCTCGGTCCGCTTGACTCGGGCGATCTCGTAGGCGCCATCCACGTGGCCGCCGACGAGCAGTTGCTGCCCCCGCAGGGCCTCCCCACCAGGGAGTTCGGCGGCGGTGGTGATGGTGTCGGCCTCATCGTCGAAGGCCGCGATCTCGCCCGACATCGGTCCGGGACAGCTCAGCGACAGATCGCCCAGCCGCAGCTCCGTGCCGTCAACCAGCCGGGCGTATGCCGGCCCGGTCTCGCCCACCGACACAACGGCCTCCCGGCCGCGAAAGCTGAGACCCTCTGGCAGCTCGGCACGTACCTCGCTGGTGGCCGCGTCACCGTCGGCCACAAAGGTGTAGTCCATGGCCCCCTCGCGCTGCACGCGGACACCCACGGCGCCCGCGGGGGAGCACGCGACGCGCTCGATGCTCCCCAGCCGCGGCTCGCCCCGCACGGCCTCGGCCACCGAGACGAAGACCGGCTCGGAGCCCGCCTGCTCCCACAGGAGCACGTGCAGCGTGCGGTCCGCCCAGGGCGTGCGCCGGTTGCGCAGGCCCGGCGCGGTGATGTGATAGGCCGCTGCGGGGGCGTCGAGCACGGTCAGCCGCACGCCCAGCTCGTTCTCGGGCTCGATACGCCACGTGGCCGAGAAAGCGCCCGGCGCCTCAGCCCGCTCGCAGGTGCGGATCCAGTCTCCGCCCTCGGCCGCCTCGGTGATGAACCGGCCATCATAGGGCACGTAGCGGGCGGTGCTTGCGAAGGTCTCGCCGTCGCCGTGGAAGGCCATCAGGCTCCGCTGCCCGCCGCGCACGCGGAAGACGTCAACGACATATGGCGGGTCGCCGGGAAACGCCAGCACGGTCAGCGTGCGCTCATAGAGATCCGCCTGCTCGAAGGCCTCGGGGGCCTCGGCCCGGAGGCTCTGCACCAGCT
>JBNGDZ010000013.1:0-15078 GCA_049975765.1 Armatimonadota bacterium | reverse complement strand
AACGTACTCCGTCACGACCTTGCGCTGGGCGTCGCCGTCCACCAGCACCTCATTGTGTGCCGCGCAGGCACGCAGCCAGGGCATGAGGCGATGCCGCGCGCCGAGATAGCCCAGGTCGGTGACCAGCTCCGTCTCGTGAGCGTAGAAGAGGTAGTTGAGCTTGTCGGGATGCGCGTGTCCGCGGATGGGGCCGTAGTCCAGCACCACCATGGCCTCATCAGGGCCCTCGCCGCCCGCGCGCAGGATGGCCCATCCCAGCCCCGGCCGCACCAGGCTCTCGGTTGCGAGGTCAAGCGGCTCCACGCCCTCGAAGTCCAGCTCCGGATCGCGGCGGAAGAGCGCGTACTCCGTCCCGTGGCCCTCCGGATCGCCGCCGTAGGCGTGCTTGAGGATGCGCAGATTGCGGTCAGTCGGGAACCAGAAGTAGTTCTCCTCCGCGTGGCGAGCGCTGTGCGTGGCCCCGTGCACGGAGTCGTTGATGGGCGGCGAGCTCCCGTCGGGGGCCGTGACGTGCTCCCCGGCGATAAGCACCTTGCGCATCAGCGGGTGGCCCAGCAGGTCCAGGCCCTCGTAGCGGTCGCCGCCCTGGTAGGACGGCGGATCACTGTAGCCGTGCAAGATCTCCGGAAGGACGTAGAACTTGCCCAGCGCCATGCCCTCGTAGGAGGGCGAGCCGTCCTCCCAATGGCCGTCGCGCCAGAAGTTCTCCTCGATGAAGCCGAAGAAGCCGTCAGGCGGCTCGACGGCCCACGCCACGTGGTCATGCTCGCCCAGCAGCTTGCCGATGTAGCCGCCAGCCGCCATCAGGAAGGGCCCGTCGTTGACGCAGCAGCCCCGCGGGGAGGTGGTGGTCAGCAGCCGCCCGCCCTCCCGGAAGACGCCCTCCTCGATGATCGACCGGTCCTCGTCGGAATACACGCCGCTTTGCACCGTCAGATCGTAAGCCAGGCACAGCTCGATGAGCGTGTTGGCGTCGTGCAGCTTCCAGCCCGACAGCTTTCCCGACTGCAGGTTATGGTAGTCTCGGTAGATGTTGTACCAGTCGTGGGCGATATAGCCGGGATATACCTCCGCGAGCCGCAGCAGCACCTCCCGGATGCGTTCGGCATAGGCGACGTCGCCGGTGAGGGCGTAGGCGCGGCCCAGGCTCCCCAGGCTGCTCAGCTTGCTGATGCGCCCGTAGCGCCGCAGGCCCGCGAGTCGGTACTTCTTCCCATCCCCGTCCTCGTAGAAGGTGATCGTCTCCCACTCGCCGACGGGGTTGACGTGCTGCTCGGTACCGGTCTCGGGGTAGTCGTCGTTGGGGTAGATCGTCCCGCAGCGTTTGCACTCCGTGCGCCCGTCGGCCAGGAAGCTCCATGGGTCCACCCCCCACGTCGCCCCGCAGTGCGGGCAGTCGCAGACCCGGAACGGCGTACCCTCGGGGATCCACGCCGCGATCTCGTCCTCCGGAAGCTCCATCCACCACTCCGCTGCGTTGACTATGCCCTGGAGCTGATTGCGCGCCCACTCATGGCGCCCGGTATTCCGCTTCGCACGCTGGATGTCGGCCTCGCGGTAGAGGCCGACCGGGTGATCCACCTCTGCGGGCGGCTTCGGCGTGCGGTCATACAGCATGGGGATTCCCCTGCCGATGGCGATGTCATCGAAGTAGCCCTCCGTGACGCCCCCGGACCAGCTATAAGGGAGCGCCGTCACCGCCACGGCCCCCTCAGGCGCGATCATGTGTCCGATGCAGCGGCTCCATGTGCCCCGCCCGCGGCAGGCGAAGCTGCCCACCCCGTCCTCGATTCGCTCGCCGTCGCCGTTCCAGAACTCGATGTACAACGAGGCCGACTGCCCCCTCTCCGCCAGCCACCAGCCCGTCACGAAGTAGGACTCGCCCGGCTCGGCGGGCACCTGCGGGCTGCGCAGGCCCACACCGATCTCCTCGCTGGGATCGCTCAGCCACAGGGCCCGCTGGCCCTCGCGGGCATGAGTGTCGCGCACCTCTATGAACTCCGGCCTTCCACCGAACACGCTCCAGCCCTCCGGCAGGCCATCCTGGCCGGGCTCCTCGAAGCTCTCCTCCAGCAGGGGCTCGACGTCGGGCCCTCTCTGAGCCCACGCGGGAGGCATCATCAACAGACCTGCCGCCAGGAGCGCAGTTCGCGCCGCCGTCATCGTGACCGCCTCCAGCCGCTCGGCTCCGTGCGTCCCCGTGGGGGATGTACGACGCAGTGCTGCAGCAGGGTTCGCCGCGACCCCCGCCCGGCCCTCTCCCACGTTCCGCCGCCCGCGAGCAGGGGCGGACGCGCCCCGCCGCGAACTAATCGGCGGTCAATCATTTGCGCGCAACACCGGCCGGCGGAAGGGCGGTTTGCACCGTGAGGGCCCTCTACTCGATCGCTGTGATCCTCGTGGTGGCCGCGTCCGCACATGCGGCCACGCTGCCGGCCGCGGCTCGGGGCGCCAAGACGCTCCTCATCCAGTGTGAGGCCGGCCCGTTGCATCTGAAGATCCTCAAGCGGGACCTCAACATCTACGAGGGCGAGGACAGGCTCGTCGCCGACCTCTACGGGCCCCTGCGGCAGTCACTGGCGCACATGGAGATGCTCGATGACGGCAACGCCGGCCAGGGCGGCGGCGCAGGGGAGTACCAGGTGGCCGAAACGACAGTCGAGTGCCCCATGGCCGGCGTCTGTAGCCTGCAGATCCGCGGCTCCGGCGACATGGTCTACGGTGTGGAGATGAGCGCCGACAAGTACGTCGTCAGCGGCGAGATCTTCTTCAGCCACGGCGGCGTCGGCGGCTCCATCTACTTCCAGCCCCCGGAGGGCGAGTTCACCATCACCGGCCAGGCCAAGCACCAGCCTGGCGTGCAGGTGGTGCCGCTGCTCGATGCGGAGGGCAACACCATCGCCCGGATGGATCTGGCCTCCACCGACGAGGCGGTCACGCTGGAGTTCGAGGCCGCCGAGCGCGAGGGCCTGTGGGAGCTACAGGTGCAGTCCCTGGACGTGACCTTCGAGATTAGCGGCGTGGAGTACTGGACGGCGGACGCCGGCGCCTGGTTCGAGGGCGGCAGGACGAAGTGGATGCTGCTGCCCTACCGCACCGCCCGCTACTTGCGGCCGGGCGGAAGGACCGTGGTGGACTTCATCCTCCGCAACAGCACCGGCGCGCCGGAGAGCTTCGCCGTCCGCGCCGAGACCGATCCCGGGCTGCAGGCGAGCGTGGTGGAGCCGGACCTGCCTGTGGCACTGGATGCCGATGAATCCGTGCGCGTAGGCCTGTCGCTGGCTGCGGATAAGGGCCTGGAGGCCGGCGCGCAGTTGCAGGCGCTGGTCATCGCCAGCGCGGCCGGCGACCCCCAGGTCATCACCAGCAGCCAGGTGCAGGTGCGCATCGGCGAGAGCCCCGTCTCACAGCCGCTAAAGATGCCCATCGTCCTGGCGCCCTTCCGCCACGAGGACATGCAGTTCGGCTACGCCCCCGAGTACACCCGCAACGAGGTCTACTTCGGGCTCGACAACCGGCCCTACATTCGTCACCGCACCGCCAGCTACTACGGGACGCGCGGCGTCTGGACGCTCACCGACGACAACGAGTGGGTGGAGCGCGGCTTCGAGGACGCCCTGCGCGCGGCCTACGCCGACTACCGCACCAGCCACGGCGGAGGCGGCTTCAGGGGCGCCAAGATCGCCTTCGACGGGCAGGGCGGGCTCTACACGCTGCTGACGCTCGTGCTGGAGGGCGGCGGCAGGCCCATTGTTCTGCTCTTCTCGCCCGACGACGGCCGCACATGGCAGGTCCATGAGCTCCGAGGGAACGCCTCCGACATCGAGCAGTTCACCGGCCATAACGCACTGGACATTCCCCCGCCGGTCTTGACCTACGAGACCACCGCGCCGCATCCGGCTCGCTTCTGCGCCCACAACGACCTGTGGCTCTACATGCCCAGACGCGTTGGGGACCGTCTGGAGGTCGGCGAGCCGGTGAAGGTCGCCGAGAACGTGGTGGGCTCCTGCCAGCACTCCGGCGGCCCGGCCTCAAGCGTCAGCCGTGACGGCAGGACCCACATCGTCTGGGGGGAGGTGGCGCCCGAGGACGCCCCCGGCGTGCCCACCTACGTCGCCACCTACGACCACGCCACCGGGACGGTGGGCGAGAAGGTTCTTCTGGGCCACGGCCCCCCGGTCAATGACGTGCACAACGTCCCGGCCATCACCATGGACAGCGAGGGCTACCTGCACGTGCTCATCGGCGCCCACGGCCAGCCCTTCCAGTACACGCATTCGTTGCAGCGTAACGATGCGTACGGCGGCTGGACCGAGGCCGAGCCGATCCTCGCCACGGGGTACGTCACCGAGGAGGGCGAGACCGGCCGGCAGACCTACATCTCGCTGGTCTGCGACGCCGACGACACGCTGCACACCGCCTTCAGGCAGTGGCGGCGCGGCGTCGATGAGTATCACGGCGGGAGCAACTACGCAGCCCTGTCGGTCCAGCACCGGCCGAGGGGAGGACAGTGGAGCGACGCCGAGCCGCTGGTCATTGGGGCCGTGCCCGGTTACTCCATCTGGTACCACAAGCTCACCGTGGACCGCCTCGGCGACCTGTGGCTCTCCTACAGCTACTGGACCAACGATGAGACCTACCAGAGCCACTTCCCGGACCGCTACCACCACCGGGCCGTGCTCGTCTCCCGCGACGGCGGCGGGACCTGGAAGCTGGCCGAAACCGAGGACTTCCTGCGGGGCATGCAGCTCTTCGCGCAGACGCAGTAGTCGGTCATTGCGCGTGCTACCGCCCCGCGCCCGCAGTGAACTGTGACCTGCGCGGTCACTGCACGGGCAGCCGGCAGCGCCACAGCTCCGCCCCGGAGCCGTAGTAGAGCACCCCATCCCCGGTGACCATGAACCCGTGGGCGCCTGCGATGGAGTCATGCCGGCCCAGCACGCGCGTGGAGTGGTCCGCAGGGTCAATGGCGAAGACCGCGTCGTCTACCAGCCCGATGATCAAGCCATTGGGCCCCACGGGCTCATCGTGCAGGGATGGGAAGTGGATCCCGCCGCCGGGCAGTTCCCCAACCTCGACCGGCTCTCGTCTGACGGGATCGTACGCGAAGAGCTGCCTGCCGGCGTCGCCGTAGGAGATGCCGTAGACGATGCCGGTGCGCGCTCTCACCGGCGCGCTGTAGGAGCGGGCGCCCTCCACCGGCTCGTCGATGTGGACGACCTGCTCCTCGTCGCAGTCCCAGAGGAAGATGTGCCCGACCGGCTCGGTGGGTATTGAGCTGCTGCCCCCGTAGTTGGAGGTGGCGCAGAGCAGCTCCCCGGTCTCAGGGACGGGCGCGCAGCCCATCACGCTCTGTTCGCCGATGGGGTCGATCCACCACGTGGCGTCCAGCGGGTCAAGCGTGACCCGGCAGAGGCCGCCGCCCAGGTGGCCCTTGATGGGTCGGGTGCCGATGTAGTAGTGCCCGTCCGGCCCCAGCGTCCATCGGATCGGCCGCTCCTGGTGATGGCCGCGTTCGAGGGCCCGGTTGTCCTCCTCACCCTCCGGGGCCAGCGGATCCCACAGGTTCAGGTGGGCGCCGGTGTAGCTGCTCAGCAGCAGCCCCTCGGGCGTGCCGATGATGTCGTAGATCTGAATGCGGCCGCCGCTCTGTCGACCGTGGTCCTGCGTCTCGCCGGTGTCGGGGTCCACGGAGAACACGCGCGCCGGGAAGCCGGTCCCTCCCCAGATCCGCCCGTGCCACTGGGTGCACACGGAGTAGATCATCACCGGCCTGCCGCGGTACTGCGTCTGCAGGATCTGCGTCTCGCCGGTCTCGGCGTGGGTGAGGGTGAGGGCGCCCTCGGCGTCGATGCCCCCGACCAGCCACTCGCCCGCCTGCGGCCGGCCGCCTCGGGCCTCCGCGATCTCGCAGTCGGTCACGATCCCGGTGGGCGTGCAGCGATAGCTTGTGCCCCCGGATCTGCCGTAGACCTCTCCGTCCGTGCCTGTCCACAGCCGCGGCGAGTGCGGCAGCTCCATCAGCTCCTCCGACAGGATCTGCGTGGCCTCCCCGCTGGCGGGGTCGTAGGCGTAAAGCTCCTGGTGGTGCAGGCCCACCGGACAGTACACGATGTTGTCATCGCTGACCGCCACCGAGGCCCACATGTAGCGATTCCGCTCGTCGTCGGTCATGCGCCCGGCGCTGCCGATCTCACCGGTGTCGGTGTCCACCCACACCAGGGTGGCGCGAGGATAGGTCCCGACGTAGAACCGCCCATCCGGGGCCGTGGCGCCCTGCGCGAAGTAGTGGGCGTTCTCGGCCGGCGCGCCCAGGTCGGTGACCTCCCGCGTGGCCGGGTCGATACGCACGAAGTGCGCGGCCGGCCTCCCGCAGTAGGCGTAGATGTCCCCCTCCGGCCCCACGGTCGCCGTCACGTGGCTGCTGCCCCACTGCGAGAGGTCCAGCGTGAAGTACTCCCCGCTGTCGAGGCGCACACCCAGCAGGCCCATGAAGTCGGGCGTCTCATGGCGATCCCAGGCCACGTAGTGGCCGTCCGGATGCTCGGTGACGAAGCTGATGCCATGGCCGGTCTCCATGACCGGCACGCCCAGGCTCTCGAACTCCAGGTCCTGGGCTCTCGACCACCCGCCCGTCACGGCCATGAGCAGCACTGCAGCGAACGCGACGCTCGCGCTCCGCATCGTCATCATCTCCGCTTTCCTCTTCTGCCTTCCCTCTCGGACGAGCGCGCCCTCGCCCGCGCGTTCGTCGGCATGTCGGAGCGGGCCTTCGGCCCGCAGGCGCGCCGGGGACGCCTCCCGGATGAATGATCGTGGTCTCCGGGGACCCGGGCAGTCGTACGACGGGCCGCTACGGCGCGGTGACCTCCAGCGTCTCGCCCGCCTCGGTCGTGACCGTCATGCTTGCGTCCGCATGCACGCGCACCCCGAACTGCGGCATCCCGTAGAAGGCCGCAAGCGCCATCGGGACATCGGCAGAGGAGCGAATGAGCACCTCATCACCGTCCACACGAGTGGCGATGCTCGCATCGCCGGGGACCACCGCCGGTCCCAGCTTCGCCGTCGCGACACTGAGAGTGCCCGTGCGCAGCGGCTGCCAGTGAAACTGCAGGTGCGGGATCGGCTCTTCCTCGACCGATGCGCTCAGGTAGTCGTCCACAGAGGCCAGAACGCCATCGATCCGCAGCGCATTGGTGCTCTCGCCTGCCTGCAGCTTCTCGGCGAGAGGTCCGGGCGCCAGCCGCCATGGGCGCCCGTCGCGCCATGCCACCAGCGGGCCGGGGAGATGATTCGCCTGCCCCTCAAGCTCCTCTCCAGACTGCGCCGCCAGCACCAAGACGCAACTGTGACCGTTGGTGATGACGACGAACGAGACTCGCATTGTCTCGTCGGCGTACCGTGCTCTGAGCACAGAGAGCGGCCCGATCTTCTCAGACGTCCACTCCAGCAGTCCGCTCTCATACGTCAGCTCCCGTGGCAGCGCAAAGAACACGTCCCCGACAATCACCACGCTTGGCATCCCGTCCGGCAGCCCAACCGCGACGGTACCATGCACCAGGGCCGCGGCCCTCCGGCCCTCCAGCAGCAGCCTCCCGACGTCCTCCGGCAGCATCTCGGCGAGCTCCCGCAGCTCCTCCTCGCTCAATGGGGCGTCAGCGGGCAGGTCCTCTGGTCCGTGCAGCAGCGCCCGGTCCCACGCCAGCCCACGCGAATCGACGTTCGTTAGCGTGAGCGTATGCACCCCCGCCCCCAGCGGGATACGGGCCCTGCCGCCGTCCGGGCCGGCGACGGTCATGGCGCTGAAGTCCGCCCAGCTTCCGGTCCCGGGCAGCAGCACGCCCTCCAGGCCGGGGACGACCTCGCCGTCGATGCTGATGCGCCGGCGCGTGTCGGGCCAGTTGCAGGCGTAGCGGAGCGTCAGGCAGTACTCGCCGGCCTCCGCGACCTCGAACCGGCAGGTCACTGCCACGCCGGGCTCCTCCCAATAGCTCACGCACCGGCCGCCTGAGGCCTCCTCGCGCTTCAGCACGCGCACCGTGCCGCCGGTGACGCCAACGTAATCCTCGGCCTCGATGGCGATCTGCGGGAGGTCGGCGGCCGCGGCGATCGGCGGCCACAGCATCACCGCCACAACCAGGGCCGCACTCATGGCGCCACCGCCCTGACCACGATGTGCCCGCCGGGGCTGAGCTTCACCTGCGCCCGCCCGCCGTCAACGTCCAGGGGCCGACCGTCGCCATGCTCGCCCGAGGTGAACAGCGTGCACTGCACCCCCGCGGGCACCGGTGCCTGCCAGACTCGCTCAGTGTCCTCGAGGTTGTGCACGACGAACCAGGTGACATCGCTCTCGCGGAAGCTCATTCCGCGCAGGCCGTCATCGTGAATGGGAGCCACCTCCTCGGCCAGCTCGGAGGTGTAGGGCAGCACCTCCGCCAGGAACCAGTGATCGGTGCCGGCCGGGTAGGTGGTGCGCTTCTCGGGCTCGTCGGGCGTGGCGCTCTCGGCGTCCTTGAGGATGATCTCCCATCCCTCGAACTGCTCTGGCTCGTCGAGGTAGAAGACCTCCGAGGGCTGCACCTGCACACTCGCGTAGTTATGGCCATGGATGCGGGCCAGCAGCGGCCCGTACTTGAAGAACAGCTCGTCCTCGGTCGAGCGCTCGATCTCGACGCCTCCCCGGCCGAAGCGCAGTCGGCCCCAGATGCCGGCGCACTCCCAGTCCTGCAGGGGCTCGATGTGCAGCAGACCCACCAGCCGGTGGCGGGAGGCGAACCACTGCTGGGTCCCGTCCCATGGGAGGCTCTCGCTCTTGCGCCCATGGCGGGGGATGGTCAGCCGGTAGCGCACCGCGATGGAGGCGAAGCCATCGCCGATGATCTCGCTGAACTCTTCATCCCCCGAGACGAAGCGCGCGTTGCGCCAGTGGAGGCCCTCCGGCCGCAGCCGGAACTCGTTGGTGGCGACCATAAGGGAGCCGGTCTCGCCCTCCTCGGCGTTCACCGGGGAGTAAAGGCAGCCGATGAAGGTGTCCTTGCCGATGTAGCCCTCTCCGTAGTCGCGGCCGTTCGTGGCAAAGGAGAACGGACCGAACCGCGCTCGCGGCGCCTGCACGTTCTCGTCGAAGATAATGTAGTCATCGGGCAGCGGCGCGCTATGCATCTGCCTCCACCACGGCACGGTGAACACGGTGTAGACGCCCTCGCCGGGGTCGCCGCGCCCCAGCGCGATCTCCGCGCAGCGCTTGTTCAGCGCACTGCCGGTGATGGTCGCCACGATGTCCGGGCCGTGTGGCCGAACCGAATGCTCGTAGTGCTTCCACGACGAGTCCGTGTAGTTCTCCACCAGCCCGGACGGCTCCACCATCAGGGGGTAGAACTGCTCGGTCATCTCGATGATCCGCCGCGCCTGCTCGCCGCCGGTGTACTGCAGGTAGCGCGCCAGGAAGGTGATGTTGAGGTTGTGGTAGGTGAAGCACTCATTCTGCGTGCGCACATAGGTCATCGCGCCCATGGGGTAGACGGCGCCCTCAAGCTGATCGAGCATCCAGTGCACGTGCTCGGCGTACCTTTGGTCGCCGTAGAGCCGGTGGGCCAGCTCCATGATCAGCAGGTAGTAGACGTCCTGGTTGGGGTAGCGCCCGGCGGCGCCCGCACCATCCCTGAAGGGCACCAGCCCGTAGTCCTCATACTGATGCTCCACGCACACGCGGATCTCGTCCAGCCACTCCTCGCGCTTGGCCGGCAGCAGCAGCCACGGGAGGTGCTGCTGGAGCTGGTAGAAGGCATCGATGGTGGGGCCGAGTGTGAAGCGCGGGATGTTCGGGTCGGCGCCGAAGCGCGCCGTACGGCCGGGGTTCCAGTCGCCGTCACGGTGGTTCTGCAGCACGGCCTGCATGGTGGCGAGCAGGTTGCGCACCAGCTCCGGGTTGCCGTGCCAGGCGCTGCGCGGGTGCGTGAGCCCCCAGGCCATGGTGCAGCAGTCATCGCCCAGGCTGCGGAAGCGCCAGGCGTTCTCGATCTGCTGATACCCCTCCTCGCCCTTGAGATAGACCTCCGGCTCCCGGGCGTGGCCCTCCATGCGCTCGTTGAGGGACGCCACGTAGGGGTTGGCGTCGGCCTGGGGATCCCGCGTCTCGAGCGGATCGGCCCGGGCCTCCTGCAGGATCTCGTCGGCGCGCTGCATGTAGTCCGTGGCGCCCTCGAGCGTCTGGCGGGCGTTGGTGCCAAGCTCGGCCCGCACGGCCAGCTCCGCGTCGTCGATGGCCCACTGCAGCATGGCGATGAGCATCACCGCCGGCTCGTCCATCCGATCCTCAGCCTCCAGGCGCTCGCGGAGCGCCGTCAGCCGCCGCCTCGCGTCCTCGACCATCGGTCGCGCCTCCTCCAGGTCCGCCAGGTTCCGCTGTCGCTGCTGCTCCAGCCGTTGCTCCTCCGCCACATCCCATGCCACCACCACATCATCCCAGGTGACGCTCCCCTCGGCGAAGGAGTTGAAGAGCGTGATGACGATGTGGGGCGTGGTGGGCTCGACGCGGAAGCCCCCCTCCACCTCCCGCCAGCCTGCGGCCGCCGGGTCGCCGTAGAACTGATCGTTGCCGATCCCGCGGCCCTCCTCGTTGATGTAGCTGACCCGCAGGACCGGCCCGCTGCGGGCGTCGGCCTGCGGCGTCTCCGCCCGGTACCACGCGGAGATCCGGTAGGGCCCGGACTCCACCGGCAGGCGCATCTGGTAGCTGCCGCGCTGGCGGTCATCAGGACAGGTGATCCGCACCGCCGCGCCGCCGTTCCGTCCGCCGTTGGGCAGCCATGCCATCCGCGAGTCCGTGCCCCAATCTCCGGAGTCCCAGAACTGGGGGCGCTGGCCATCGAGGCTGAGCTCGAAGCCGCCGTTGGGCAGAATGTTGCTGCCGTCGCGAGGCATCGGGCCGTAGAGGCGCGCCATCTGCTCGCGCCAGGAGGCCAGCTCCCGGGCCTGCTCGCCCGCTGCCGGCACCGCGCGGATGTCGTCAATGGCCATGGTCGTGGCCGGAGTGTCCTCACCGGCGGTGACCATGAACTGCACGAAGCCGATGCGCTGCAGGTCATCGAGGATGTTGCTCTCCGCGCTGGCGCGCAGTCGGGGGATGCGGAGCCGGCAGCGCCGCCAGCCCGTGAAGTCCAGCACCACCTCGTCGTCCGGCGCGGTATAGTAGAGGCTGCTCTTGCCCTCCCGGAGCACGCCCAGTGTGGGCCGGACGGTGGCTCCCGAGCCGTCGCCGCGCAATATGAACTGCAGCGCGTAGATACCGGTGAAGTCGATCATCCCGCCCGGGAAGTTTGTCGTCCACGCGAAGCTGTACTCACCGTAGCGGGTGGTGAACTCCAAGACGTTGCCCCGCTCGCCGCCCTCGTTCACGATGGCGATCCGAGCGTTGTCCTTGTGCCGCCAGGTGGACAGGTCGCCATCCTCGAAGTCCCAGTCCACCATCTCGGCGGCGGGTCGCGTCTCCTGCGCCCATGCTGCACAGCACAGGACGCAGGCGCTCAGTGCGACGAGCTCTCGCAGTCTCATGGCACTCCCCTACTCCAGCGTGAAGTTGCCGAAGCGCTCGGGGTCGTTGATCGCCGGGCCGGGCATCGGCGACCACGTCTGCATCTCGTCCACCGGCGGATAGGGGCGGTAGCGCACGAAGTTGGCCGTGAAGGTCATGCCGCTGTGCGGCTCGACGCCCATCTCGCTCCACGGGACCGCCATCTCCACCGCCCAGCCGCCCTCGTACTCGCCCACGGCGTGCTCGACGTCCCACCGCACCTGCCGGCCATTGTAGCCTTTGCTGAACTGCTCCGCGCTGCCCGCCGCGTCGATGATGATCTGCAGGAAGTCCTCGCGGTCACCGTCCGGATCCAGCGCTGTGTCCACCGCGTCCCGGTTCCAGATCTTCTCCGACTTCAGGCTCGGCTGCTGCTTCTCGCTCTCCGGGCACTGGTAGGCCACGTAGAGCGCCTCCTCGTCCCAGGCGGCCCAGGCGCGCGTCTGCTGCTTCGAGGAGCCCACCGTGCCCAGCAGGCGGAAGTCCGTGGCCGGCTGCGCCTCCCGCCACACCCGGTCGTCGAGCCTCCCGTCGATCGCCGGCGCCTCGGACGCCCTGGCGACCGTATAGTCGCGGATCTTGAACAGGTCGCCCACGGACTGGCCCTCCAGGATCTCCAGGCCCTCCGGGCTGTCCGCCGCCTCCACCACCTCCGCGTGGAGCCGCCGCGAGGGATAGAGGTTGTCCACGCCGATGCCTATCCAGCACCGGCCGTCCCAGCCCTCTGGCGCCCACCGCGCCAGGTCAAGTGTGACGGTCGTCTCTCGGCCCTCGTGGATCGCGTCGGTCAGCGCTATGAACTCATCCGGCGCCGCGGCGGTGCCCCATCGCGGCCGGTCGGTCTCGCGCCTGGGGTTGATGTAGCCCAGGCCCAGCGCCACGCGCTTCGTGTACCCCTCGGTCGTGTGGTAGTCCACCATCATCCCCGCGAAGGTGCTGGTGTACTGCGGATGGTACGACGGCGTGCCGCGTCGGAAGGTCCAGGCGTCGTAGCAGGTGTTGGTGATTCTCAGCGTCAGCACGCGCGCCCGCTCCAGCTCCAGCCCGCCAAAGCCGTAGCCGTAGCGGGTGACCGGCGCGTCGGCGATGCCGCCGCCGAAGCGCAGCGCCTCGGGGTCGGCCATCGCGAACTGCGGACCGTTGCGGCCGTCGTGGTGGTCGGTGCCCCGCCCGATGACGTGCAGGCCCTTCGTGGAGATATCGACCTCCTCGATCTCGGTGAAGGGCCCCGTGAGAGGCAGCCGCCAGGGCGGAATCTCGGGCGTGAAGGAGCCCGTCACCTGTACATAGGCCGCTCCGCGCATCAGCGCCCCGCCGACCTGGGCCACCACCCCGATCTCGATCTCGCCGGCATGGACCTGCTCCGGCACCGCCAGCTCAACCGCTCCGTCCGCCACCGGCAGGCGACCGGCGTGCAGGATGGCGCCCTCGCGAGAGACCGTCACCACTGCCTCGCCCTCCGCGCCCGGCACGGCGAGCCTGAGCGACTCCCCCACAGCGACCTGTTCGGGGGATTCTGGCGCCAGCCCCTCCGTCACCTCAGGCGCGTCGGCAAGCTGCAGGCGCAGCGAGGACTCGCCCGGGCCGAGGGGCACGATGGCCAGCCGGTGTCCGTGCGCCGGCACCTGGCGCACCTCGTCGCTCTCCACGCGCCTGCCGGGCGGAGGAATCACGACTGCCTCTCCCCCACCCTCGGGCACGCTGGCCGTCAGGTGTAACGTGTCGCCCTCCACCCCCGCGTGGACGCTCGCGCCCAGCACGTCCGAGCCCCAGAAGTTCGCCCGCATCCCGTCCACGGAGTAGATGCCCGCGGGCGAGCTGCTCAGCAGGGCCATGGTCAGGATGTGCTGCACCGTAGGCAGCGACAGCTCGAGTCGGTCGCCCGGCGCCTCGATGACCTGCACGTCCACCAGCCGCGCCACGGTATCGAGCGCCCAGCCACTGTCGCGGTAGAGCTGGCGGCGCATCTTCTCCGGCAGTGCCGGCCAGCTCTCGCGAATATCGCGCATCGAGTAGACGCGCGCGTAGACCGGCCTCTGCGGGTCGAGTCCCAGCCCGCGCGTGTCCGCCGAGACCGTCGCCGAGCCGGCGGCGTCGCGGTGATCGATGACCGAGAGCACCGCGCAGTCGCCGTGCCTGAGGGCATAGGCCTCGATCTCAGTGTCCGGATCGACGCGCCAGTCGGGCTGCAGGTCCGCCTCCAGCCACCGCATGCGCCGCGTCTCGTAGGCCGCCTCGATGTAGGGCAGCTTGCGCAGGAAGTCATCGGCGCCCAGTGGCCGCGAGGGCGTGATGCCCAGGCCGATGCAGTAGTTGCTGAAGAACGGGAGGGTGTGGGTACGCCAGTACAGCGGCACCACGACCTGATCGGGATCCAGGGCCTGGCGCATCTTCACGATGCTCAGACCGTCCGCGGACTGCCGCCAGGTGGAGGCGTGAAGCTGCTGGTCTATGCCCTCGTAGTAGCCGATATCCCACCACGGGCCGGTACGGGCGTTGAACCACACAGCCTTATCGTCGCCCTGAGCGCGCGCGACCTCGCGGATGCGGCGGTAGAGCTCCTCGTAGTGGTAGTCCTGGTCGCAGCCGAGATGCTCCCAGTCGATCAGGTTCTGCCCGCCGCCTCCGCCGTCGAGATAGAAGTAGTCGCCGCCGAAGTCCGCCATCACGTCCGCGAACTGTCCGATCAGCTCGTCCATGCTCTCCGGGATGCCCATGCGGCGGGCGTGGTTGAGGACCATGTTGGAGTAGGCGTTGAAGACCTGACCGGAGCGGTCGCGGGTGATGAACCACTCCGGGTGCTGTTGATACACCCGCGAGCGGGGGTGCACCGCCCAGGCCCAGGTGTAGACGCCCAGCTTCACCCGCGGCGAGCGCGCATGGCACTCGGCGATGAAGTCCCTCAACCACTGCGTGTCGATTCTGGCGCCCACACCGCTCTCCACCACGCCCTCGGTGAACCACTCACCCCACACGCCGTGAATGTGGGCGAGGTTCCACAGGTTGCCGGTATCCACCAGCGCCAGGCCGCGCTCAACGCTCATCAGCGCCGGCCCCAGGTCCTCGCTGATGGAGTACTGGCTGATGTTCGTGCTGGTCTTCAGGTCCAGGTGCCACCGCGGGCGGGAGACGGAGTCGAACGCCACCGCGGTCTCCGGCAGGTTCCGCCACATGCGGTAGAAGTCGATCTGCCGCCCGTCGTAGAGCGCCAGGTGCACCTCCGTGGACTGCTGCCGGCCGGGCGCGAGGTGCAACGTCGCCACGCCGAACTGCCAGCCGTTGGGCAGGTAGATCGGGGGATGGTTCTCGCGCTCGTGCCAGCGGGAGGTCAGCGGGCGGCACCAATGATCGTTGACCTGATGGCGGAAGTGCCCCACGCCCCAGCCCAGGTCATACCGGTGCAGCAGCACCACCTTGGCGTTGCGGGCGCCCAGGGCGCTGATCTGCCGCGGCATGGTCACCTCATCGGCGAACAGCCGGGCGCCCAGGCCGCGATCGCAGCCCAT
>JBNGDZ010000012.1:19390-24234 GCA_049975765.1 Armatimonadota bacterium | reverse complement strand
TTGCTCCGGTAGTTCAGGTCACAGGAGATCGTCAGACCCATCTCGGCGGCCGTCTCAACCGCCTCCTCCAGCACCGCCGCCGTTCCCGCGCTGATCGCCGGTGTGATCCCCGTCCAGTGGAACCAGTCCGCCCCGTCGAACGCTGCCTCCCAGTCCACATCCCCGGACTCGATCTCCGCCAGCGCCGAGTGCGCCCGGTCGTAGATGACCTTGGAGCCCCGCTGCATCGCGCCCATCTCGAGGTAGTAGATCCCCAGCCGCTCGCCCTGTCGGATGATGTGCGAGGTGTCCACGCCGAACTGCCGCAGGTAGTTCTCACAGGCGTCACCGATCTCGTGCGGCGGCAGCGCCGTCACGAAGCGCACGTTCATCCCGTAGTTGGCGAGGCTCACCGCCACGTTCGCCTCTCCGCCACCGTAGATGACGTCGAACGAGCGCGCCTGGATGAACCGCAGCCGATCGGGCGGCGCCAGCCGCAGCATGATCTCCCCGTACGTGACAACCGTCGCCATCGTGTGTCTACCTCCCTGGTCCGCCTGACCCTCGTATCCTGGCTCCTGCCGTTACCTTCGGCGACGCCGCCGGCATTCCTTCTCCGGCGGCGTCCGGCGCGACGCTCACAGTCCGTCTGTCAGAGCTGCTCGAGCCGCTCTATGTCCGCGCGGCTCGCCAGGACCTCTCCGTAGTAGACGCGGTGGAAGTCCCCGCCGGCGTAGAACGTGCTGATGATATCATCGACGAACAGCTCCGGTTCCACGTCGTTCTTCTGCACCACCGCGCATTCGTGGGTGATGAGGCACTCCCCGATCCCCGGCGACTTCACCCGCGTGCTCTCCGTAGCGGTGAAGCCGCACTCCTCGAACTTGTTGTAGTCGCGCCCCGACTCGGTGCCGCAGAAGAGCACCTCCTCCGCCAGCCCTTCCGGCGGCACGTTGACGGTGAAGTCACCCGTCGCCTCGATGCATCCGTAGGTGTAGCGGGACGGGCGCACCAAGACTGCGCAGATCGGCCGCCGCCACACCACCCCCAGCAGCGCCCAGCCGATCGTCATGACGTTGGGCGCGCCCTCCTCGTCGAGCGACGTCAGCAGACAGCCGCCGCTGCCCAGCCTCTCACACAGCACATCAAAGTAGTCGGTGAACGCGATCTCCTGTTTCGCCATTGGCGCCCTCCTCTATCGCCAAGGCTCCACCAACGTGCGGTCACTGGCAGGCCTTGATCTCAATGGTCCCGTCCGAGTACACCACCGCGACCCGTTTCACACGCACGGTGCTGCTCCTCAGCCTCTCGGGTTCGAACGGGTCCGGCTCGTACTCCGTGATCGACTCCGCCGCCACCGCGGCCACCACTCGCGGCCCGTCAGCCGGCTCCTGTCCAGGGACATCCTGAGCCAGCGACAGCTTCAGACCCACCGCTAGTCCCGCGATGACGAGTATTGCCACAACCAGTGCGATCGACTTGCGCTTTGTCACCGGGTTACCTCCCCTGGCTGCGAACCGTTGGTTGGCCCGCCTGGGCTTCGCCAGACTGCCCGTGTCTCTTCTTATGCCTTCCCCTTGCGTCAGACATTCCCCTTCGCCAATTGTGGCGCCTGCCCCCGAGAACGGGCGATCGATCCCTCTCCCGAACCCACTCTCAATGCGGCCTGTTCGGCTCGACCACACTCACACGCTGACGCGCCAGTCGCCGTTCCTCCTCACTGTCGAGATGCCGTGACCAGCGCCGAGCAGCCTTGCTCGACCGGAGTTCGCTGTCGCCGTTGCCGTTCGCCCCCTCTCCCGCCTGCAGCGAAGCCTCCAGGGAGAGCGGGAGGGCCCGAACACGTTCGGGCAGGGGGTGAGGCCCGCCCTTCGGCCGCGCGACGCTCATGTCGCTTGACAGCATGGGCCCTGACCCGCTATTATGGTCTGTAGTAAAGCCATTCTGCTGAGTTAGGATACCTCAGAGGGCTCCAGCACTGGCTGGGGCCGTTCTGATTTGCCGATGTTGCCCGAACCTCTCCTTCAACAGGTCGAACGCCCCGCCCGCTATCTCGGCGGCGAGTGGAATCAGGTGGTCAAGCCCGCCTCGCAGGTCGATCTCCGCGTGGCTCTGTGCTATCCGGATACCTACGAGGTCGGCATGTCCCACGCCGGGCTGGGCATCCTCTACGAGGTCGTCAATCGGCGCCAGCGCACCGCGGCCGAACGCGTCTTCCTTCCCTGGGTGGATGCCATCTCTCTGATGCGGGATGAGGGCATACCGCTGGCCACCCTGGAGACCGGCACGCCTCTCTCTCAGTTCGATGTGGTCGGCGTCACACTCCAGCACGAACTCACCTTCACCAACGTCCTCGAGGTTCTCGACCTCGGCGGCATTCCTATCCGCACCGACAGTCGCCGGGGACCTGACCCCCTCGTTATCGGCGGTGGACCCTGTGCCTCCAATCCCGAGCCCATGGCCGACTTCTTCGACGCCCTGGTCATCGGTGACGGTGAGGAGGCGCTGGACGAGATTCTTGACCTGCTGCTGACGCTTCCCGATCATCTGGCGCTGCGCGAGAGCCGTACCGCTGACGACCGCGGCACGCTCCTCCAGCGCCTGGCCAACATCGAGGGCGTCTATGTTCCCGCCGGCTACCGGGTGCGCCGGACTGGGCACGACATGCTCATCCCGGAGCCTCGCAGCGAGGTATTCCCCGAGCGGGTGACCCGCCGCGTCGCGCAGGACCTGGACGCGCAGCCCTGGCCGTGCAGCCCGGTCGTCCCAATCACTGAGGCCGTCCACGACCGCGCCGAGGTCGAGATCACCCGGGGCTGCACTCGTGGGTGCCGCTTCTGCCAGGCGGGCATGATCTACCGTCCCGTCCGCGAGCGCGATCTCGACCGCCTCGTCGAGCAGGCTGAGCGCATCATCGCCAGCACCGGCTATGACGAGCTCTCGCTGCTGTCACTGAATTGCCCTGACTACTCGCGCATTGGCGAGCTCATCGACCGCCTCCATGACCGGCTCGCCGAGAGGCACGTGTCCGTCAGCATGCCCTCGCTCCGTGTGGACACCTTCAGCGTCCGGCTCGCCGAGCGCCTCCAGCGTGTCCGCAAGAGCGGGCTGACGCTCGCCCCGGAGGCCGGCTCTCAGCGCATGCGTGACATCATCAACAAGGACGTCACGCGTCCCGACCTGCTGAGCGCCGTTGAGGCCGCCTTTCGCCGCGGATGGCAGCGCCTCAAGCTCTACTTCATGATCGGTCTCCCGCATGAGACCGACGAGGACGTCGTCGCCATCGCCGATCTCATTGAAGAGGTACTGGGCGTGGCGCGCCGCGAGCTCTCGAGGTCCGGATACGGCCGCCTGAAGGTCAATGTGAGCGTGAATGCCTTCATCCCCAAGCCCCACACACCCTTCCAGTGGCTGGGGATGGCCGACCTCGAGACCCTTCAGCGGCGCCGGAATCTGCTCTTCGAGCGTGTCACGAATCGCCGCGTCAGGCTCTCCGTCAGCGATTTTCGTTCCAGCATGCTCGAGGCGGCACTGGCTCGCGGCGACCGCGGCCTGTGCTCGGTCATCGAGCGGGCCTGGCGAGACGGCGCACGCTTCGACGGCTGGAGCGAGCAGTTCGAGTTCGACCGCTGGCAGCAGGCCTTCGCTGAGAACGGGCGCGACCTGCCAGACGAGGCCCGGCGCCGCATCCCCACAGACGTGGCCCTGCCCTGGGACGTCATTGACTCCGGAATCACAAAGCAGTTCCTGCGGCGGGAGCTGCACCGCGCCCGGAGCGGCGCCGCGACGCCCGACTGCCGTGCAGAGCCATGTCAGAGCTGCGGCATGAAGGCCCTTGTCCCCCACTGTCCCCCGGTTCGCTGGCAGCCCGTCGCGGAGGGAGTGCAGTAAGTGCAGCCTCCCACCCGGCATTTCGCTGTCATCGCCTTCAGGAAGGCCGGCAGGATGCGGTTTCTCTCACACCTTGATCTTGCCGCTGTCATCGAGCGCGCCGTGCGCCGCGCGGATCTACCCGTCAAGTACTCCGAAGGATACAACCCATCCCCGCAGATCGGCTACGCCAGCGCTCTCCCGGTCGGTACTGCCGGAGAGCGCGAGCTGGCTCAGATCGAGTTGGAGCGACCTGTCCCGGCCGATGAGATCCTGCGCCGCCTTTCACAGCAGCTTCCTCCGGAGCTGGCGGTCGTTGAGGCTGATACAGTCTCGGGGCAGAAGAAAAGGCACGTCTCGGGCAGGGAGCGCGCCCAGTACCTGGTTGAGCTTGAGCCGCAGACCGTTGACGCCGAGCTCCTGCAGCGCGCGGCGGCTCAGATTATGAACGCAGGAACTCTGGTCATCGTCCGCGAAACAAAGTCTCGAATTCGGGAGATTGACATCAGGCCCGGGATCTTCGAGCTGGACGTCCTCGAACCCGGCACTGACCGTGCCGGGCCGCGGCTGCGTATGACCCTTGCATTGACGCAGCAAAGTCTCGTCAAGCCCTCTGAGGTGCTGGAGGTCATCGAGCGCGCTCTTGCGGACTTCACCGGCCGCGAGCACGCGCTTCAGGTTCGACAGATCACCCGGCTGGGGATCTCCTGACGTGCCGGGGGGACGAGCTTTCTGGACGGGAGTGGGAGCGTCCCGCGCCGTCCACGAATCGTACCGATCAGGTAGTTTTCAAGTTTCCGTTTCAGAGCCGACGCCGTCGGAGCCGTTCGATGCGCGGGGGCCTCTTCGAGGGCAGCGCCCGCTGCACGGCGGTCGTCGTTGGAGCGTCGGCGAAGGAAGAGAGGAGTCGCATGTCAAACAGAATCATTGCTAACGTCAGTAACAGACAAACTCGTGTCGCGATCATGGAGGATGACCGGCTCGCCGAGCTCATG
>JBNGDZ010000012.1:0-19380 GCA_049975765.1 Armatimonadota bacterium | reverse complement strand
GGCCTCGATGCCGCCTTCGTCGAGTGTGGCCTCGACAAGAACGTGTTCCTGCACGTCTCAGACGCCGTCACCGAAGAGCCGTCGCGTCACGCCATGCGCAAGAAGATGAGCTCCTTCCCGCCCATCGGGAAGGTGGTCAGCGACGGTGAGGAGTTCCTGGTCCAGATCGTCAAGGGCCCCCTTGAGGACAAGGGCGCCCGCGGCACCCGACGAATCTCCCTGCCCGGCCGCTACCTTGTCTTGATGACCAACACGTCTGAGAAGGTCGGCGTCTCGAAGAAGATCGAGGATGAGGACGAGCGGCGGAGGCTCCGCACCCTCGGCCATGAGGTCTGCCCCGAGGACTTCGGCATCATCGTTCGCACCCGCGCCCAGGGCGCCACCAGGGAGGACCTGGAGGCCGACGTCCGCTTCCTCACCAAGCTCTGGCAGACCATCCAGGGCCGGACGCAGCAGGCCAAAGCTCCGGCACTGATACATGAGGACCTGAGCCTTGTTCTGGAGGTCCTCCGCGACGTATTCTCTGCAGAGGTCGACGAGTTCATTATCGACGATAAGGTCACATACGATAAGGTCTTGAACCTGCTCCATAACGTCGCGCCGGATCTTCGCGCCCGCGTCCAGCTCTACCGCGAGGATGAGCCTATCTTCACCCACTACGGCGTGGAACCGCAGATCGAGCAGGCTCTCCAGCCCAAGGTCTGGCTCCCTCACGGTGGCTGGCTCAACATCGAGGAGACCGAGGCCCTCACCACTATCGACGTCAATACCGGGAAGTTCACCGGTCGGAGCCTCGAGGACACCGTCCTCCACACCAACCTCGAGGCCGCCGAGGAGGTCGCCAATCAGCTCAAGCTCCGCGACATCGGTGGCATCATCGTCATCGACTTCATCGACATGGACAAGACCCAGCACCGCAAGCGCGTCACCGCCGCCCTCCGGCAGGCCTTCGAGCGGGACCGCATGAAGACCCGCATCATGCACATAACCCGCCTCGGGCTCGTGGAGATGACCCGCAAACGCACCTCCGAGAACCTGTCGCAGATACTCCAGACGGTCTGTCCCTGCTGCGGCGGCACCGGCAGGATACTCTCCGCAGAGACCGTCGCCGCCAGCATCGAGCGCGAGATCAAGCGCCAGGCCCGACAGGAGGGCAGCGATCTCTTCCACGTCATCGCCGTCCCCCAGGTCATCATGGAGTTCATCGGGCCCTTCGGGGAGTTTGCCGATGACCTCGAGGAGGAGCTTGACGTCGAGGTCTACGCTCGCGCCGACCGGAGCATGAACCCCGAGCACTTCGAGGTCATCCCCCTGGAGTCCCATCGAAGGCTCCAACGCGTCCGGCGCAGGCGTAGCGGCCACAAGGTCGAGCTGCAGCCCGAGAACACGCTTCATGTGCCCGAGATGGGGCTCGTCGGCTCCGTCGATGGTCTGGTCGTCTATGTCCCCGAGCTATCGCCCGAGACCGACCAGCCTGTGAAGGTTCGACTGACTAAGGTCGCGAACTCCTACGCCCGGGCCACGCCACTGGGCAACGAAGCCTAGCTGAGAGGGCCCTCGCGCGCCAGGATCCGGGGGATCATCATGCGGTCACTGCAATCGCGGCCATCGTTGCCGTACGAGCGCCTTACCACCGCCAGGGCGTGGCGCATCGTCATCTACGCTATCGCCGCGCTCCTGACGTTCCTGGTGGCGGGCCTCGCCGTCCACCTGGCGCGGCCGCCGAACACGCAGGCTCAGATACGCGTGGAGACTCCACCGGGCCTCGGCAATGCCTGGCAGTCGCGCACTGAGAGAGTCGAGTGGGACTCCCGCACCGGCCGCACCACCATCGACGTCCGCATGCTCGATGGTACGCTGAAGCGATACTACCTCACTGACGCCCAGCACGGCATAGAGCTGTCCGAAAACGAGGAGGCCCCGCCTGCGAGGCCCTGAAGCGACATGAGCGCTCGACTACTGTGACGGCGCGGGTGTCACTTCCTGCCGCGCTGCTTCTGCTTTCGGGAGGCCCGCTTCTTCCGCCGTTCGATGTACTCGACCGCGGTCAGCAGCAGGTAGCCCATGAGGGCCGCACCGCCGCCAACAAGTCCCAGAGCCACCGCCACCAGCAGGGTCGGTCTGTCTGAGAGCCACGCACCGGTGTTCTGCATGACAAACACCAGTGCGGCGAAGCCGCCCGCCAGGCCGAGTACCACGCCGACGAATCCTAGCACGAGCTTTCCTGCCTCTGACATCCGCGAGGGGTGCCTCCTCATGCAACTGCCGGGGGAATCCAGGCGCCGTGACGATTTCCTCGTTCGCAGCTTGCAGACCTGCCCCGTCCCGCAGGAGACCTACGCCGGGCGGGCACGCCCCCTGAAGATGGGGGCCAGGTACCAGCGCGATCCATCGGAGAGAGCCTGGCGGGCTCGGCGATTCCAGAGCGATCCCGATGATCGACGAGCGCACCATGCTCCAATCCCAGCGGCTCGACAAACCGGTGCGTGAACGCTGAACGCACACGCCACCAGGAGGAGCGCTGCAATGCCAGGAACGCTGACTGAGAAGATAGTCGCCGATCACCTCGTCTCCGGCGAGATGACGGCCGGCGAGGAGATCGCTCTCCGCATCGACCAGACCCTCACCCAGGATGCCACCGGGACCCTTGCCTACCTCCAGTTCGAGGCTCTCGATATCCCGCGCGTGCGCACCGAGCTATCCGTCAGCTACGTGGACCACAACACGCTGCAGACCGGCTTCGAGAACGCTGATGACCACCGCTACCTGCAGTCCGTCGCCGCCCGCTACGGGATCTACTTCTCGCGACCGGGCAACGGCATCTGCCACCAGGTGCATCTCGAGCGCTTCGGTGTGCCGGGCAAGACCCTCCTGGGGTCTGATTCGCACACGCCCACCGCCGGCGGCCTGGGGATGCTCGGCATCGGCGTCGGCGGGCTCGACGTCGCCGCCGCCATGGCCGGAGAGCCGTTCTACCTGAACATGCCGGAGATCGTGGGCGTGCTGCTCACCGGGCAGCTTACCGGCTGGGCCTCGGCAAAGGACGTCATCCTCGAGCTTCTTCGCCGCCTCACCGTCAAAGGGGGAGTGGGCAGGCTCTTCGAGTACTTCGGCCCCGGCGTCCCCACGCTCTCGGTCCCTGAGCGGGCCACCATCACCAACATGGGAGCCGAGCTTGGCGCCACCTCCTCCATCTTCCCCAGCGACGATGTCACCCGGCAGTTCCTCCTCGCCCAGCAGCGAGAGGACGCCTGGTCCCCGCTCGCGGCTGAGGAGGACGCCCGCTTCGATGACCTCATGGAGCTGGATCTCTCCGCCATCCGACCGATGGTCGCTCAGCCGCACATGCCCGACAGGGTCGTCCCGGTCACCGACCTGCTTGGCCTCAAGGTCGATCAGGTCTGCATCGGCAGTTGCACCAACTCGTCACTCAAGGACCTCATGACCGTGGCCGCCATCCTCAAGGGGCAGACGGTCAGCGAGCACGCCAGCCTTGTCATCTCCCCCGGCTCCCGCCAAGTGGAGGAGATGATCGCCCGCAACGGCGCCCTCGCCGACCTGCTCGCCGCCGGCGCCCGCGTTCTCGAGCCCGCCTGCGGGCCCTGCATCGGCATGGGCCAGGCGCCGCCCAGCGGGGGCATCAGCGTTCGCACCTTCAACCGCAACTTCCGCGGCCGCAGCGGCACCGCCGACGCCGGCCTCTACCTTACCAGCCCACAGATCGCGGCCCTCGTCGCCATCCACGGTGAGTTCGTCGATCCCTCCGACCTCATCGAGCCCCCGCACGTGACGCTGCCCGAGGTCTTCGAGGTCGATGACAGCATGATCATCGAGCCGCCCGAGAACGGCAGCGGGGTCGAAATCCGCCGCGGGCCCAATATCAAGCCCATACCGCGCCGCGAGCCACTCCCCGAGACGATCGAGGCCACAATCGTGCTGAAGGTGGGCGACAACATTACCACCGATGATATCATGCCGGCGGGCGCGGACATCCTGCCCCTGCGCAGCAACATCCCCGCCATCAGCCGGCACGTCTTCTCCGGCATCGATCCAGACTTCCCCGACCGCGCTCTGGAGCAGGCGCCCGGCCTGGTGATGGGCGGCGAGAACTACGGCCAGGGCTCCTCCCGCGAGCACGCCGCGCTCGCCCCCATGTACCTGGGCATCCAGGCCGTGCTGGCTCAGTCCTTCGCCCGCATACACAAGGCCAACCTGGTCAACTTCGGCATCCTGCCGCTGGTCATAGCGGCGGAGGACTACGAGGCACTGGAGCAGGGCGACGTTCTGCGCATGGATTCCGTCCGAGAGGCCATCGAGCGGGGCGACGCGCTCACGGCCCTCGTTGAGCGCACCGGACAGCAGGTCCAGCTTACATACGACCTGTCTCAGCGCGAACGCGAGATCCTTCTGGCCGGCGGCCGCCTGAACTACATCCGCGAGCACTGCGGCTGATCACGGCACCACGCGCCTCCCGCGCGTCGTTCTCCCGCTCTCCCGCCTGCCGCGAAGCGGTTGGGGGGAGGGACCGGGGGAAGGCGCCCTCAGTCCTCCTGGTCGTACTCCGCGAGCAGATCGTGCACGGCCTGAGCCGCATTCTCTGTCATCCCCGGTACCGCCGCCAAGTCCGCCACTGACGCCCGAGCGATGGCATCGATCGAGCCGAAGCTGGTCAGAAGCATGTTCCGCCGCGCGGGCCCGATGCCCCCCGCCTGCTCCAGGACAGACTCCGTGAGCCGTTTCTCGCGCACGTCCCGGTGATGGCTGATGGCGAACCTGTGCGCCTCGTCGCGCATCCGCTGCAGCAGCTTGCGGGCTTCCGGGTAGTCGCTCATATCCACCGGATCGCGCTTGCCAGGGATGAAGACCTCCTCCTCCCGCTTCGCCAGCGACGCCACCGAGACGTCGTCGATCTCCCAGGCGCTCAACGCCTTCACCGCCACCCCGAGCTGCCCCTTGCCCCCGTCCACCACCAGCAGCTCCGGTAGCGGCAGGAACTTCTCGTCGCCCTCGGCCGCCCGCCGCAGGCGCCGCTGCAGCATCTCCGCCAGCATCGCGAAATCGTCAGGCTTCCCCTCCGTCGCCCGCATCCGGAACCGCCGGTAGGAGCTCTTCTGCGGCAGGCCGTCGGCGAAAACCACCATCGACCCGGTGCTCTCACGCCCCTGCGTGGTGGAGATGTCGTAGCACTCCATCCGCTCCGGCGGCTCATCCAGCTTCAGCCCCTCAGCGAGTTGCTCCAGAGCCTCTCGCGCCCGCCGCTCCTCGGGCGAGCCCGCCTCCCGTTTCAGTGCCAGCTCAGCATTGTGCACAGCCAGCTCAGCCAGTCGCCTCTTTTCGCCGCGCTGGGGCGTGTTCACGCGAACCTTCAGGCCACGGAGCTGGCTCAGCACGGCGGCCCAGCCCTCCGCGTCCTCGATCTCGTGGCCCAGCAGCACCTCCCGAGGCACATGCGCCTCGGAGTAGTACCGTCCGAGAAACTCCTCCAGCACCTCCCGCGGCTCACGGCCGCCCACATCGGTCAGCGTGTTCTGCTCCTTCTCCAGCAGCCGCCCGCGCCGCACGGACAGGATCGCCACGACCGCCCGACCGTCCTGCACCGCAACTCCGATGGCGTCCTGCTCCCGCTCTTCGGTCGCCACCATGAGTTGGCTCTCCGTCACCTTCTCGACCGCCCGCAGCCGGTCTCGCAGTTGCGCCGCTCGCTCGAAATCCAGCTTCTCCGCCGCCTCCTCCATGTCCCGCCGAAGCCGGTCGATCACCTCTTCGGACTTACCGGACAGGAACAACGCCACCTCATCGCAGATCTCCGCGTACTCCTGGGGCGTGACCTCACCGGTGCACGGCCCAACGCAGCGGTCGATGTGGTAGTTCAGACAGGGCCGGCCGCACGGCTCCCCGGTCAGCCGCCGCCGGCAGCTTCGCAGGCCGAAGAGCTGCTGCACCACCCGCATCGTCTTGCGCATCGATGATGCGCTCGGGAACGGGCCGAACAATCGGCCCTCCCGCAGACTCAGCACCTCATGCTCGTGTGGGTCGTGTAGCCCCCGCTCCTGCTTGTAGCGCCCCGGCATCTTCACCTGTGCGTCCGGCGAGAGGTCTCGCACCACAATCAGCCGCGGATACAGCTCATCCGTCAGCCTCAGATACGGGTAGCTCTTGTCGTCGGCAAGCTTGATATTGAACCGCGGCTGATGCTCCTTGATGAGGTTATACTCCAGCGTCATGGCCTCGAGGTCCGAGCGGGTGGCGATGAAGTCGAAGTCCGCCGCCGTCTGCACCATCCGCGCGGCCCACGGGCTATGCTTCTCCTCGTCGCGGAACCACTGCTGCAGCCGCTTGCGCAGCGAGGCCGCCTTCCCGGCGTAGATGACTGCTCCATCCTCGTCCAGCATCGTATAGGCCCCCGGCTCATCGGGGACCGTGCCCAGCTTCTCCCGTATGCGATCACGCATCGCTTACTCCTGCGCCGCCTTCGCGCGCAGTTCCTCGATCTCGTCTCGCAGCTCCGCTGCCCGCTCGAACTCCAACTCCTCCGCGGCTGCCTTCATCTCCTCTTCCAGAGCCTGGATGAGCGCATCCAGATCGGCCGCCGCCAGCTCCCCGACCGCCTCCCTGGGGACCGTCCGCTCCGCCTCTTCCGCGATCTCCTCATGGAAGCGGATGACGTCCCTCACTGCCTTCTTGATCGTCTCCGGCGTGATCCCGTGCTCCTCGTTGTAGGCGATCTGCTTCTCTCGCCGCCGCTCGGTCTCGTCGATGGCACGCTGCATGGAGTCGGTGATCTCGTCTGCGTACATGATGACCTGGCCCTCGACGTTCCTGGCCGCGCGGCCCATCGTCTGGATCAGTGACGTGTCCGACCGCAAGAAGCCCTCGCGATCCGCGTCCAGGATCGCCACCAGTGAGAACTCCGGGAGGTCCAGCCCCTCCCGCAGCAGATTGATCCCCACCAGCACGTCAAAGGTCCCCAGCCGCAGATCCCGCAGCAGCTCAGCCCGCGCGATGGTCTCGATGTCCGAGTGCAGATAGTGCACTCGAATATCCAGCTCCGCCAGATAGTCGGTCAGGTCCTCCGCCATCCGCTTGGTCAGCGTCGTCACCAGCACGCGCTGGCCCTTCTCCGCTCGCCTTCGGATCTCGCCGATGAGGTCGTCGATCTGCCCCTCGGTCGGCCGCACCTCTACCGCCGGGTCCACCAGCCCCGTGGGTCGGATCACCAGCTCCACGACCTGCGACGCGTGCTCCAGCTCGTAGTCCCCCGGCGTCGCCGACGTGTAGATGACCTGCCCCACCCTGTCCTCCCACTCCCTGAAGGTCAGCGGCCGGTTGTCCAGCGCACATGGCAGCCGGAAGCCGTGCCGCACCAGGCTCAGCTTCCGCGATCGGTCGCCGTGATACATCGCCTGAATCTGCGGAATCGTCTGGTGGGACTCGTCCACGATGAGCAGCTTGTCCTCCGGGAAATAGTCCATCAGCGTGTATGGCGCCTCTCCGGGCCGCCGGCCGTCGAAGTGTCTGGAGTAGTTCTCGATGCCCGTGCAGTAGCCCACCTCCCGGATCATCTCCAGGTCATACATGGTGCGCTGCTCCAGCCGCTGCGCCTCCAGCAGCATGTCCTCGCGGTGGAAGAACTCCAGCCGTTCCTTCAGCTCTCGTTCGATGGCCCGCAGCGCGTTCTCGGTCCGCTGCCGCGACGCCACGAAGTGCGTGGCCGGGAAGACTACTGTGCTGTGCTTCTCCTCCAGAATCTCGCCCGTGAGCTGGTCGATGACCATGATGCGGTCGATCTCATCGCCCCACATCTCCACCCGAACGACCTCGTCCTCATCCATGGGCGTGATCTCGATGACATCCCCCCGCACGCGGAAGGTCCCCCGCCGCGGCTCGTAGTCATTGCGCATGAACTGCATCTTCACGAGCTGCTCGAGGATGTCGTCCCGCTCGATGGTCTGCCCCACACTCAGGCGCAGCGTGACCTCCTCGTACTGCTCCGGCGAACCCAGGCCGAAGATGCACGACACTGACGCTACAACCACCACGTCCCGCCGCTCCATCACCGACTGCGTCGCTGAGTGTCGCAGCCGGTCGATCTCCTCGTTGATCTGGGAGTCCTTCTCGATGTACGTATCTGTGCTCGGCAGATAGGCCTCCGGCTGGTAGTAGTCGTAGTAGCTGACGAAGAACTCCACCGCGTTCTCCGGGAAGAACTCGCGGAACTCCGCACAGAGCTGCCCCGCCAGGGTCTTGTTGTGGGCGATCACAAGGGTCGGCTTCTGCACCTCCTCTATCACCTTGGCCATGGTGTAGGTCTTTCCCGACCCGGTTATGCCCCGAAGCACCTGATGCTGATCGCCCTTGCGAATCCCGTCCGCAAGCCTCTCGATAGCCTGGGGCTGGTCACCTCGCGGCTCGAATTCGGACACGACCTCAAGCTTGCGCATGGTCACCATCCACGACTGCCTCAGGCGCACCCCCGGACTCGCCGGCGGCGCGCCTGCTCCTCTTTCATGATAGCACACGGCTCGTCTTCAGGGAATCGCGTCGCGGCCTCCGCTACTAGAAGCCCAGGCCCATCGTCTCGCCGAGCTCCAGCGAGACGCGGCCCGTAGCCTCCGACCACCGCAGTCCGATCTCAGTGCCGCCGATCTCCCGCGCCACCGTGATCTCGTAGTCGTCGTAGTCCCCCGACTCCACCTGGTAGTACGTCGCCGCCAGGCCCAGTCGCCAGCGGTCGTCAATGTAGTAGTCAACCAGGCCGAACGCGTACAGCTCTTCGTCGGTGAGGTCGTACGTGCCCGTCAGGAAGCTGCTCAGGTTCAGGCCGTGATAGGCCCGCACGTCGAGGTTGAGCAGGTGCTCGTAGCCCTCGGCCTGATCGCCGCTGGTGAACTGCCCCTGGTAGGAGAGGCGCACCGACTTGTCACTACTGACGACCTGGCGCAACTGCAGTTCACCGCGCAACGAGTTGTGCTGGAAGCCCCCCGTGTCCCATGTAAACAGGTTGCTGAGCGACGGGCGCAGGGACGTCCGCTCACCCAGGTGCGTTCGCGGCAGGTCCACCGCCGAGTACACCTGGTGCTCTCCCACCACGCCGCTGTCAAACCCCGCCACGTGTCGCAGCCCCACCGCCGTCCCCAGACGGTAGCTGGCGTTCCACACGCCCAGGGGCTGGTTCATCGTCAGCCAGTCCGCCGAGGCGCCCCACGAGATGTCCTCGCCCCGCGGCCGCTGCAGCGACGCCGTGAGATTCAGCCGCTGATCGCCCCACCACTCGTAGATGTTGGCGTCTGCGAAGTAGCTCTCGTGGTCCGGGGAGTATGCCGTGAAGTGGCCGTCCCGGCGCTCGCCCAGCGTCCGCTGGTCCCGCCACTCCAACCCCCAGTCATCTCGCGGCAGGCCCACCAGGCTGATGTGTCCCTCGGTGCCACCCGTGTCGTAGGCCTCCTCCAGAGCAAGCGACCAGTCGTCCCTCGCCACGACGCTCCCCGACCTCGCTCCGTTCTGCAGCTTCACAGCCCCTGTCCGCGTCTCCGTCACTCGGTAGAAGTACGGGAAGTCCACCGCCACGTCCCCCTGCGAGGTCACCCCCACCACTCGCGAATGCGTTGTTCCCGTGTATCCCGGCATGGCGATGATCCAGTACTTCGGCAGATCCAGGACCTTCTTCGCACCCGCGTAGAGTGTCGCATCCCTCAGCACGACCTTCTCGTGCGGATGCACCGACACACCGCCGGCAACCGCCCAGGCCACGGCGTCGGCCGTCGCCAGCGCGAACTCCTGTCCCCGAATCTCCTCCTCGGGCTCCCGCTCCTCAAGGCTGTAGCAGTCGAAGCAGAAACGCTCCACCCCCGTGTCGCTCATCCTCCTGAGCACGCCCTGCCCACTCATCAGATCGTAGCTGATCGCGTCGGCTTCCAGCGCCCGGTCGCCCACCTCAATCCGCACCTTGTGGGCCTTCAACGTCAGCCGTCGCACGTCCATCTGCACTACGTCCCGAGCCTTGATGAGCACGCCGCTGAACTCGATCTCGGCGTTGTCGCGCGCCTCCACCAGCCCAAGATCCAGGGCATAGCCGATCCACGTGTTCGGAGAGCCGGAGCGGATATGCGCCACCGCTACCCCACCCAGCAGCGTGCTCCCTTCCTCCACGAACGCAACGGTCGTGCGGTTCTTCCCCTCGCCGGTCGTAAGCTCCGCGTAGACTCTTGCGACACCGGGCTCACTGCTGGTAGCGTAGACCGTCGCTCCGCCCGCCACGGTGGTCGTCGTGATGACCTGCCGACGCTCGTCCCCCTGCAGGCTAAGCTGCCCGCCCTCGATCCTGAAGACCACCGTCGTCCCATCTGCCACCGGTCGGCCGGCCGCGTCGCGGAACTCCGCGCGGATGGTCGAGGCCGACTTCCCGTCCGCCGGCACCACTCTGGGCGTCGGCCACAGGTTCACCTGCACGCCGGCAAAGCGCGGCGTCTGACCCCAGGCGACGCCCCAGCCTACCGCGGCGGCCAGCACAAGCGCGCGTCTGATCACGAATCTCCCCTTAATCGACGCTGCCCGCGGCTCGACCTCCACCGCGGGCAGCTTGTCTGCTTCAGCTTTGACGGGCAAGTCCCCTGGCAGGTTCCGCTACCCGGGGAATACCACCGATTCGAACTGCGCCCATTGCGACGGTCCAGTCGTCGTGAACTGCGCCCGGATCCGGTACCGGTAGCTCACACCCTCCTGCACCTCGAAGTCCGCGAAGCTGGTATCGTTCGCCTGCACGTTCCCCTGCGATCCGGGGACCGGATTCCAGGTCCGCCCGTTGTCCGTGGAGCGCTGCAGCTCGTAGCTCAGCACCGTCAACGTGGTGTTAGGAGGCTGCCAGAAGAGGCGGATGGCCGCCGGCTCGATCTGCAGCTCGCCCGGTCGCGGCGGTGCCTGTGTCGCGCTTGGGGCCGCGTCACCATCATCGCCATCGCTGGTCAACACCACCAGTCCCATCACCGCCAGCGCCGCGACTGCCCAGCGCCAGCTCTTGTCCTCCTTCTTCGGGCCCGCCTCTGCCGCCAACTCCTCTGCCGGGATCCCGGCCAGCACGCTGCTGGCCTTCCGCGCGGCGTCCCTCAGCGCCTCCCGCACCAGCGGGGGAACGCTTCCGGTGTACCCCTCACGCTCCCGGCTGGTGCCTGAGACCCCGAAGGTCTCGATCGGCTTGGGGCCCTCCGCAACCTGCATGGTGTCGGCGTCCACGTTCGCCTTTACGTCGTAGCACTGCCCGTTCAGCAGCACCTCGGCCCGCAGCGGCTCCTCCGAGATCTCGACAGATACCACCGTCGCCAGGCACACCTCATCAACATCCAGAGCGTACCCCAGCCGGATGGCCGTCACCGGATCCGTGACCTCCACGTCGAGATCGACGGACCGGATCTGACCCTCCTCGACTCCTCGAAGCACCATGGGGGACGTCCTCGAAAACTCGGCCACACGCAGGCCGCCCACGTCGCTCAGCGCCATCTGCAGATACGAGGTAGCCCAGTCGCTCAACTCCTCGTACCCAGCCTCGCTCCGGTCCAGGACGGGGAACAGCAGCAGCAGCTTGTCCTGCGCCTGCGCCTCCGCGCGTGGCATGACGCTCGTCGGAGCCAGCAGTGCCAGCATCAAACCTGCAAGCACGATGCTCAGCGGTCCGACCAGGTTGCTGGATCTTATCGCCGTCATTGTTGCATTCTCCTATCCTGTCCGCGTTCGGCCGCCCTATGGTTTATTGCAGCAAGCGACTCCGGCCTCTCATCGGCCGATCGTCGCAGTCCTGATCACACTCATCTCCTCGCCTGTCTCGGGCGAGCGCGCCGTTACCTGCACCAGATACGTGCCCGCCGGAACTGCCGTCCCGGAGTCGCTCACACCATTCCAGACGAGGGTGTTCTGTCCCTCCATGGCCTGGCGGTTCTGCGCGAGGTTGCGCACGACCCGGCCCGCGATGTTCCGGACCTGCACGTCCACCTCCGCCGTACTGCTGAGCGTGTACACGATCTCGACCCCCTGGCCGCCGCCCGCCGGCCCTGCCGCAGCCGTCAGGCCCAGCGTCGCCTCTGCCCCCGGTCGAACGGTGATGCG
This sequence comes from Armatimonadota bacterium, assembly GCA_049975765.1. Lineage (GTDB taxonomy): Bacteria > Armatimonadota > Zipacnadia > Zipacnadales > UBA5352 > JAYENL01. The sequence continues at coordinate 7,284 of JBNGDZ010000012.1, read as the reverse complement.
GAAGTGCCTCTCGCCACCTGTGTGGGAGTTGTAGGTGTAGGAGTTGCTCGTGCGCATGTATGTCTGTCGTCCAGCATCGAGGTCCGTCAGCGTCGCCACCAGATTCTCCGGCAGCTCAGACGACAGGTTCGGCCACCGCAGCGTCACCGGCGCACCGGGGGCCTCCGCGACCACCGTCAGCTCCCACTCCGCCGGCCCAGCCGCCTCCGACCTCGTGTCCACAACGTAGCGCGCACCGTCGTCGCCGATGGTGAAATAGGCGTCCAGCTTCGGCTCAGTTGAGAGCGCCTCCGGCGGGCACGGCACATCGCGCGGATCCACGCCGTCCTCAGCGCTTGGCGCAACCGCAAGGTAGCGCGCTGCCCGCGTTCGCCCTGCACAGGACACCTCCACTCCCACCCGCCAGCCGTCCGAGGATGAACCCGCTGCCGTATCGACCCCCGCCGGCGCGAACAGGCTCGGAGGCGGAAACACCAGCGAGACGTCCCGATACGCCAGCAGCCAGTACCCCTCGAATGGCACCAGGGCCGCGCGCTGAAGTGAGCTCTCCCAGGTGTACTCGTTCAGCTCTGGGTCATACGCGTAGAGCACAGGCAGTATCAGACCTCGCTGAGTGGCCTCCTGGATCGTCCACTGCATCCCCTGCGGCCCAACCACGCCCACCTGATCGAAGCGCATCGGGACAACGTACGGGTTGCCGATCTGGTTCCAGCCCTGCATGATGGGATATGTGAAGCTCTGCGTCGTCGGCGCTTGCGTGGCAGTCCTCGGCAACACCACCGTCTCCCGATTCTGGTTGAGCAGCCAGAAGCCCTCGCCCAGCTCGATATTCGCCACGAACGGCTCAGGATAGGTGAAGTACTCCCCGAGATCCGGATGCCACCGCCAGATCCCCACCGGCCCACCCGGGAAGACTGAGTCGCTGAGCGACCCCAGCACATTGGAGGCGTCGGAGTTCGTGAACTCATACGGCACCGACAGCATCTCCAACCCCGTCGCCGAAACTCGCGCAGGAATCACCGGGATCGCCGGGATGTTGATCTGCCGCCGCACGACCTTCCCCAGCGGCCCCGTGACACTGATCTCAGCCGTGCCCGGACGCGTCGCCGTCGCCCGTACCGTCCATTGTGCCATCGGCAGCGGCGACTGGTTCCGCGTCACCACGCCCAGTGCAATGGTCCGCGGCTGGGTCTCGGGATACAGCTCCAGCCCCTCTGGCAGGCTGATCCGCACGCTGGCGTTCGTGAGGGGGGAGGAGCCGAAGTTGTCCAGCATCGCAACCACGTCGAAGACGGAGTTGCCGTCCGGATCGGTCAGATAGTAATCCTCCGTCTCGGGCGTCGCCGGATCATCGCCCTGCTGCACCTGGAGCTGAGAGGGCGCATAGGCCGCCAGCGCGTACGGAGGATCGTAGTCCACCGCCGCCGCGCCCAGCCCGTAGTAGGTCACGTATCGCCGGCTCTGGCCCGGCTGCAGCGTCCGCTCCTCCCACTTCACCGCGTAGGCCCAGTCCTCGTCGACCAGCGCGGCCCGCGGGTTCGGCTGGAAATCGAACTGATTCGTGTTCCCGATGTTGCGCAACTGCCCGAAGGCGATCTCGTCCGGCTCCCCACCACTCTGCGAGGCGATCCCCGCATCCGTGACCTCCGCCCCCACCAGCGTCCCGCTCACGCTCACCAGGGGATCACTGGGATCATCATGCGCCACCCACCTGCCGGGCATCGCGACCGTCGGATCGTCGGGATCCGGTATCCGCACCTCGTTCGTGATGACCGTCCCGTCGTCGAGGACGATACTGCTGCCATCCCGCGCCGTCGCTCCGAAGAGCGTATCGACCATCACCCGCAGCCCGATGTTGTGCGCCACGCTGTCATCATTGTAGACGATGTGGTCCAGCATGACCCCGTCATGCACCAACATGTAATTCATGCGCACCCGCACGTTCGGGCTGTCGTCCTCGGGCACTTCGGTCAACAGCGGCACCAGCACCTCTCCCACGACGTCTCGCGCGCCCGCCACCAGGTCCTGCGTCCAGAAGATCGGCAGGTCCGCCGGGTCCGCTTGCTCCGTCTGGTTGAACATCAGGTCATAGGGGTCAAACCGCACGCCATCCACCGAGACCGTGATCTTCGAGGTGAACTGCGTGAGGTCCCAGTCCGGCGCCCCGGTCTCCAGGCTCGCGATCGGCCGGTCCTCATCTCCCGCCACCAGCGGGCTTCCGCCCACCGCCACATTCGCTCCGGTCCGCAACTGGAACCGGCCGGCGGGCTGGTAGATGTACTCGGGATCGTCCGCGTCTCCGACGTTGATGAGTGCCGGTATGTCAACCAGCATCCGTGTCAGCCCCGCCGGATGGTTCACGGTCGTCCGGACGTTCTGTGCCACCGACTGGCTCCCTGCCGCCAGCAGGATACACGCCGCCAGGATCCACGGCCCGTTCCGCCGCAACCCTGTTAGCATCCGTAGACCACTATGCCGCTGCACCGAAGGGTCAGCTCCTCTCACGATGAGACCGTTACCGTGCAATGCTGAACGGTCGTATCGCCTGCACCGTCTGGCCGTCTGCTGCGAGAGCCGTCAGCCGAACGATATAGCGGCCCGAGGGAACGGCGCTGCCCCGGTCGCTCACTCCGTTCCACACCAGCGTCTGCTGCGTTCCACTCTCCACCGTCTGCGCGGCGAACCGCTTCACCAGCCGGCCCGCGATGTTCATGACCTCCACCGTCACGTCCGCCGGCTTCGCCACCGAGTAGGTGATCATCGCCCCGCCCGCGCCGGTTTGCCGGGCCGCCATGCTGTTGACCGCCAAGGCCTCCCCGCCACCCACCTCGGTCACCCGCAGGTGCCTCACGCCCCCGTCTGCCTCCGCCCGGAAGCGGTAGCTTGACGTCGTGCGCATGTAGACCCGCTCCCCGGTGTCCAGGTCCTCCAGTATCAGGCGCACGTTCCCGGGGACCTCCGCATTCAGCTCTGGCCACGTGATCTCCACCTCGGCGTCCGGCACCGCGCAGCTCACATCAATGTCCCACTGCGCCTCCCCGCCCGCCCCGCGGACGTCGCGGGCATACTGCCCGCTGTGCTCGCCCCAACCGGGCCGGGACATTGACAGCCGTACGCCGTCCACGATCGGCGGCGGCTCCGGCACGTCCCATTGCGGATCGTAGCCGGCGCTGGCGTCGGACTTCACCCCGATCACGTTGCGCGGATCCTGATACGCCCCCGCCCGAGCACTCAGGGTCAGCAGCCAACCGTCGTCAGACTGCGCCTGCACTGTCTCGTCCTCTCGTACCATCGCCCCGATATTGGAGCTGTAGACCACCACTCGCGTGTCCTCATTCACGTGGAGCCAGTAACCCTTGCCCGCCTCCAGAATGGCCTGATTGGGGTTGGGGGCGAAGTCGTAGTAGCCTGAACGCCCGTCCCGGCCCTGGACATACTGGAACAGTACCCCCTCCGTCACGCCGGAGGCAATGGCCTCCCGCAGGTCCTGCCGCACACCTTTGGTCACAAACTGCACGCTTCCCCAACTCACATCCTCGTCGTAGGGGTTGCCGATCAGGTTCCAGCCCCGCGGCGGCTGCTGCCCCCTGAAGAGGCGGATATGCGCGCTCGGCACGTCGCGCAACGGCTGCCCCTGGATGTCCAGCACGGCGTCTCGCGGAATGCTCAGCCAATACCCCAGACCGGCAGGCGGATACGGCACCGTCCGATCGGCCGTGTTCGCCTGCTGCGCGTCAGGCGGCACCAGGCTCGCACGGGCATCCGGGTAGAAGTGGTACTTGTCGTACGTCTCGTCCAGCGGCCACCAGCGCACCAGCGCCAGGTCCGATAGCGGCGTGCCGAGAATCACGCTCGGGTCGGTCACCTGCAAGTCCGTGTACGGGAAGCTCACCATCGAGACGCCGCCGGGGATGGTCGGCGCGGCGATCCGGAAGTTCGTCACCGCCGGGTCTGCCTCGTTCCCCGCGTTATCCGCCACTCTCAGCACCACGGTGTGGTTCGTCCGCGCCAGCACGTCATCCGCCGGCCACGCGAACTGACCGGTACGAGAGTCGTAGAACTCGGCGATGTCATCCACGTCCCCGCCGTTGAACACCTCTACGCCATCGAACTCCACCCTGATGGTCGTCCCGTCCACGCCGCTGCCTTCGTCCTGGATGAATGCGATGACCGTTGGAGTCCGCGTCGTGATGGTGGTGCCGTTCTGTGGATATGCGATCGTAATGGTCGGCTTGCGGCTGTCCGCGCCCACCCGCATTCGCAGGCGCCCCCACCCGAACTCGTTGTTGGGGACCGGATCACCCAGCCGCAGCGCCTGCGAGCGCAGCACCGTCTCCAGCTCCTCGGGAGTCCGCAACTGGTCCTCACTGAGCAGCAGCGCCGCCGCACCGGCTACGTGCGGCGCCGCCGCGGACGTCCCCAGGAAGGGCGAGAACCCCTCATCCACCAGGCTCGTGCTCACCCCGTCTGGCGCCACCAGATCCGGCTTGATGCGCTCGGGGTGACCGACCACCGGCCCGCGAGAGCTGAACGGCTCCAGGCCATCGATCGGCACCATAGGCGCGGCCGGGTCCGAGACGATCGCGCCCCGAGTGGCGCCGATGGTATACGCCCCACGCGCCTCGGCCGGGATCGGCATGCTCGACTCCGGCACCCGGTGCGTCGTCTCGATATCCACGTTCGGCGAGAAGAGCTGGAAGAAATCGTCGTGCTCCGCCGGCCCCGAAACGTACTCAATCTGCAGGGTGTAGACCCCGTCCTGACTGATCGTCGCCACCAGCGTGTCCGACGGCGGATCATCCCCGTTCTGGGTGTAGCCGGAGCGTGTGACCTCGTTCCCGCTCGAGTCCAGCAGCACCAGGTCATAGTCCCTGTTGGTGAGCGACCCGGCGGTCTGGTACCAGCTCAGGTAGGCCTGGTACGTCCCCGCTGTCAGCGTCACGTCGATACCCTCGTCACCGGCCGAGAACTCGTGCAACTGATCCCGATCCCGGTCCATCCACGCGCCCTGGTAGTGCTGCTGGGCGCTGTTGCCTGCCGCGTTAACCCAGAACACGCCCCGGTCGCGTGCCCGGTCCACCTTCCGGGAGACAGCGTGTGTCCCATCGTATGGCCCCTCAAAGAGCCCCATCGCCATACAGCAGACCTCGATCCCGCGGTTCGAGACGTACTCGATGGCGCTCTCCACGGACATCGCCGTGTCAACCGCGATCAGGATGATGTCCGCACCCGGGGCCATATCGGCGGCGACCTCGGCCACCGCGGTGCCATGGTAGCTCGTGCCCATCGTGCCATCCGCCCGGAAGGACACCACACTGTCGGGGTCATCAGCGACAATCGGGATCTCCGCGCTGTCGAAGCCGGCAAAGCCAAGGTCAATGATGGCGATCGAGATCCCCTGTCCCAGCAGCCCGGCCGTGTGGAAGGGAACTGCCCCCACCAGTTGCACGCCCTCGCTTGAGGTCGCTCCGTAGCCCTGCATCGGGATGGGATAGGTCGGAGGCCGGACCTGCGCCACCTCAGGGAGCCGCGCGATCTCCAGCAGCGCATCGACTGGCACGAAGGCCTCCACCCGCCGGTCGTGTCGGAACCGTACCTGCGCTCCGAAGGCTGACAGCGGCTGTACCGCCGCGACCTCGCTCCGGAACTCCACGACCACCAGCACGCTGCCGGGCGGGCCCACCGCCGCAGGGCCCATCTGCGGCAGCGCTCCACGCTCTCCGCTGACTGCCAGCGCACGAAGCGGCCCGGCCAGATCCTCCAGACCTGCCGCACCCCAGCACGGCACCGAGGCCGCGGAAGCGAGCACGATTAGCGCGATGATTGCACCGCACAAGGGCGTCTCGCGATTGCGAAGCCGACTCACTTTGACTCCTCCTCCTGGTCGCACCGGAGTGCGCACCAGCTCTGGAGAACGTGCTGCATCTGTCGCTGTCGTTACCCGCAGCGCCCTAGGTGGTCAGCTTGACCCACCGTCGCGCCCTGGGTCGCCCGTCATCCGATCCAGAAGCTGTTCAAGGCGGCCGCAGTAGGACCCGATGAGCTTGCCCCACCCGCTGGTCGCCCCAAATCCCTGGTCCCGGCTGCCGTATCCGGCCGGGACGTCCTTCACTCTGGTGGGCGTCAAAACGGTCAGTCCGCATCCCGAGCCGCCAACGCCCACTGCTCTGAGCCGTTCGGCGGCGGTTCGAGCCTCCACCAGCGCCCTCCCGTCCGCCAGCGCTTCGCACAGTCCCTGGACCTGGCACAACTCCCCGTTAGGGCCGAAGCGCAGGGTGCGACTCCGCGCCGCCGTGAGCCGCGGGCACCACCTTACCATGTCATCCGACAACACTGCCGACAGATCATCCAGCGCCTCTATCGCTCCATCAAGCTTAGCGAGCTCTACCGCCACCGCCCCACACTCGCCGCCCCTCGCGATCTCCACGCATTGCACTGCCAGGGCCTCTGCCTCCGTCAGTCCCTCGACCGGATCTGGCTGCGCGTCTCCCCACTGCACTCCGGTCACCGGCGCTCGGCCAGGCCAGCCTACCATCACCTCCGCGGCGTCGCGAAGTGACCAGGCCGCCTCCAGACTCGCGCCATAGCAGCAATCAGCCACGACCACATCCAGGGGCCTCTCGGCCTCGCCGAATGCCCTCGCCACCCCCCCGGCCAACTCCTCCGGCGTCAGCGCATCGCCACCTGCCGTCGCATCGAGCGCCAGCCCCTGCGTCTCGTAGCGGCGGTCCAGCTCTCTCGTCCTGCCGCTGGCGGCCACCCCATGGCCGAACACCACGAGCGCGAGGCGATCGCCCTGCGCCAGAGGTCGGACCCATCGGAGGAAGTCCTCTATGGCCTCCCGCCGGCACATGTTGATCTCGCCGCGGCGCCAACCCTCAGTCTCCGAACCCGCCGCCCCAGCGGCCCTCCGCGTGACGCCGTCCGGAAGGTCCACCTGCAACGCCAGAGCCCAGCCGTTCGCCGCTGCCGCTTCCTCAAGCCCATCAACGTATGCTTCGGCAACTCCCGCCAGGTCCCCGTCGCCGCAGATGTAGGCCGCCACCGTCCAGTTGTCAGCGATCGCGATGTCCCCGGCCGGCGCGCCGCCGAGAGCGACGGCGATGCAGAGGAGCATCGTCAGCCGACCGTAACGCGCTCTCATACCCGCGACCTCTCGTCCCCGGTGCTCCCTTACCGGAGTCCGCGGCTCCGCAGGCCGGGCGTCCGATGGCGGTACCGAGGCCCGAAGGTCCCAGAGTAGACGCCGCCTGGCCCCACCCGATAGCTGGCTGAGCTGGTCCC